>DURM01000007.1 GCA_012837335.1 Bacillota bacterium | reverse complement strand
CGGGCTAATCCATACGAAATTGAATTGGAGCTTGCCGAAAAACACAAAATCGGGTGGTATCTGTTTAATCTGATCATTGAAGGCTTCTGGGGAGATATTCATGGTTTGGTTTATCCAGATGGAACAACCCGGGATCCGGGTGTGATCGCAGCTTTGTTCGGATTTTACCGCAAGCGCAGCTCTGATCGAATCAAGGTCAATGCTAACAAAGAGGGTCACGCTTACCGCGCCGTGCGGGCAGTAGAAGACTCGCTCCGGGTAGAGCCTACCACGTTGTTCATGTCCAAGCAGAAAACCACTGATGATATCCTCACTGCTGCCGAATACTGCGTAAACTTGTTAGAGGCTGCCCAAATGGTTCCCATGTGGGATCCACCATCGGCACAGATTGAATACTGGCGGTCGCTTCCGGAGGAAGAACGGGACATTTGGGAAATTAGAAGGTTTGCCTATGAAATGGCGGAACTGGTTCGGAAGAACTGTATGTTTTAAGAAAAAAACGACTGCAGCTGCGGCCGCAGTCGATTTTCTAGTGTTATTATTCAATCTCGTCAGGAGTTTTGACTACGTTATAGATTTTCAGCTCGTCAAGCATGCCGATAAACGGCAGATCCCACCAGTTAACTGCCAGTGCAAAGATTCCTTCGCCCCCAGCTAGGCGGAATATATCCGGGAAGTCTTGACCTTCAAATTTCAGCTCACCGTTGAGGTAAACCTTAACTTCTCCCCGGTCAACTGACGCTACGAAATGAGTCCACTCATTGGTTGGAATGGTCAGGCCTGCAGTAGCGTCGTACCAGTTCTCACCGGACCAGAGCATTGTATAGTGAGTGGTTGGGCCATCGGGAACAACGCTAATCCAGCTGCTGCCGCTGACCGCGCCAAAGAATGTAGTAGTATGCTGAGTTACCACTGCTGGATTGATCCAGAGTGAAATTGTGTAAGTACTTCCATCAATCAACCCTCTCGGCATAAGGACGCCCTGAGTGCCGTCAAACTTAATAGCAGAACCTTCAACACCGTCCACATAGCTGATTGAATAGTGTTCTTCTCCTCTGACATCAGTAATCTCGCCTATGCTTGGTCCGATTTTGGTACCGATTAACTCACCATCAGCAAAATTTCCGGTTGAATCAACCAAATTACCTTCAAACGCAAAGTGGGCAACCAATCCTTCCTCAGTAGGCCCAGCAATTTGCTCTTCCTCATAATTTTCGCAGCCAGATAATAATAAAGCTGCCATAAGCACCAGAACGACTACTACAGACATCAGCTTACTTTTTTTCATACTACCCTTTCCTCCTTGTGTTTATGTCCATACCATAAAATTTTTAAATGATTATTCATTATCATACATTCTTCATAAACAACAAAACTCCTACTGCATATTTGCCGTTTTTTTACAATTGTATCCCGTTTTCTTCACTGGTTTCACCACAATTTGGCTGTCTGACCCCTTACTCAACCGATCAACAGCGAATATAACTACTACAGGAGGAGGTGCTCTGCGAGCATGAAAGACCTGCTGTCGATCGACTGGGACTACTTTATTGCTACTCGCAGTGGACAGTGCTTTTCCTATTCAGAAACCAAAAGAACAGCCGTGGATCTCTGGTACAAGCGCTACCTCAGGCTCAAGGCGTACGGAAAAAACATTCAAAACCTGTATTATCTCTCGCCGGATGTAAAAGAGTTTTGGACCCAGATAAAAGCTGTTTTTCAAATTGATGAGAGGGCAAAAGTTTATGTATCCGATTCCCACATGCTGTCTTATAACATTGCTGAGCATCACCGCTGCCAAAGGGTATATCTGTTTGATGCCCACGCTGATCTGGGCTACAGCGTACCTAAGTCCCTGGAATTTGAAGTTAACTGCGGCAACTGGCTGGGCCGGCTGCTGAAAGAGAAAATCATTCAATCAGCTCACATCATTTACAGCCCATTTACCAATGAGAAGCCAACCAATTTTGCAGAGCTGAATCGGATCTACGCTATCAGCTATCCAACATTAGAAC
This sequence comes from Bacillota bacterium, assembly GCA_012837335.1. Lineage (NCBI taxonomy): Bacteria > Bacillati > Bacillota > Bacillota bacterium. Next base: position 96,506 of record DURM01000007.1, on the reverse strand, counting down.
AGCTGAAACAAGAGAAACCGATTTCCAATGTCACAGCCGTGCACATCTGCCGCTCCGGTGCTTGGACACCACCATGGTACGATTACGATTTCAAACAGTTTGTCGAAGACCTTGGCCGACCTTACCAAGTTATCAAATGTCCCCTTCGCGATTGGAATCCGACGCAGTTAACTTTAGCCGATGAACTGGAGCTTATGTTAGGCAGTTGACTGCTCAGCTCCGGTGTCCAGCCGGATCTTGAGCTGTTCAAGCACCCTAAGGCCTTCCTGATACTCTTTCAGCTCTTCCGCACGCCCCGCCCTGGCCAGCCGAAACTCTTCATTGAATCTCCTTTTTATTCCATACCAAAGACGCAGCGTCCACTGCTTCGGATAGAGTTCGGTCAAAATCTCATCATGCATTTCCTGTAGTTTCTGCATGCGGATATCAACAGCCTGGGTGATAATCTCCCGTACTATCTCGGATTTATCAGTGGGCTCTTTACGCCTAATCGCGAGCAGATAACTGCTGATCGCCCCATCCAAGTCGTCCTGCTTCAAGCACCGCAGAGCTCGGCTGAGATAACTGCTTTGGGGAAAATAACCTAGATCGCGGATCTTATCAAGCCCCACTTTAGCTATTAACCCAACAAGAATTGACTGCAGCATGGCTCTAGACTTTTAAAGCCTTCTCCAAAAGTTCTGCGGTCTTTGGATAAGCAGCTTTATACTGGTTCCATTCGTCTTCACTGATCTGCATCGGGTCTTTACCGAACATCTGCCGGATGTTTCTTGCTGCCTGCTCCACCATTTCCCGATTCACAGACAAGGCTGCCAGTACACTGCCGCCAACCGCAAACAAACCATCCACAAAATCCAAGCCAGTAAGGCTTTCTAGTCCCCTCTCCAAAAGCAGTCCACCAAGATAGCCGGCACCTCCGGCTGCAGCTGTTTTAAACAGTCGGCTCATCTACTTCACTCCTTCTTTCTTTACTGACTTAATTGCCTGGGCTATATAGCGGTCCTTCTCTTCAATCCGCCGTTGCAGTTCCTTGACCTGCTGTTCCAATTCACGCTCATAGGTATTTTTCCGCCGAAAAATTCTTCTAAACAAACCTGATAAATATGCCCCTACAAAAATGCCGAGCACAATACCAATTAAGAGGTACAGCAGTTCATTTGTAAATTTTATCTCCATTATCCCCACCTCGCTTGCAGATAAAAATTCTCGTCAGCTGTATAGATTCCCTTTTTTATGGAATTCGCAAGAAACGAGTGCAGACCCTGCTTAAATAGCATATAATTTATGTTAGAATCCAACTTGCAAAGGCGGTGCGGCATGGAACAGCATATTGTTCGTTTAAACTGCAGGGACAAAGAAATAATTCTGATCGGAACCGCCCATATCTCTAAACGCAGCGCCGAACAGGTTAAAGAGATTATTGAAGCAGAAAAGCCGGATACAGTCTGCGTTGAGCTGGATTACCAGCGCTATCTAGCTTTAACCCGCGGTGCTCCTTCTGATCCGCCTGACCTTCGCCGACTGATTCGCAGAAAAAAAGCCCCTTATGCTCTGCTCAGCGTGCTTTTGGGAAAAATGCAGAAGCGGCTGGCAGCTGATTTAAATACTGTTCCAGGCCAGGAAATGCTCCAAGCAATTCAGTCCGCAGAAGCGGTCGGCGCAGAGCTTGTCTTAGCAGACCGAGATATCCGGATTACGCTCAGGCGAACCTGGGACAGCCTCAGTTTTTTCGAGAAAATTAAACTGCTCTTTCAAACAGCTTTTGGCATGCGGGGAGCGGAGATAACCGAAGCAAAATTGGAGGAAATGCAGTCTCCCGACAGCTTAACCGTGCTTTTAAACCAATTTGCAGCTCAATACCCCCGACTAAAACAGCCGCTGATTGACGAACGGGATCAGTACATTGCCCGCAGAATCATCACTGCTCCAGGCGAAAAAATCGCTGCCGTTGTGGGCGCAGCCCACATTCCGGGGATCACCAAAAACCTTAAAGATGAACTGATCTAAAAAAGGACACACGCTTTTACAGCGTGTGTCCTTCTGCATCCACAAACTTATTTTTAATCACAGCCTGGAGCTGATCTAGTTTTGCTTGAGCGAGCTCCTCACATGGCTGCTTAATAGAATAATAGATTTTAAGCTTCGGCTCGGTTCCTGATGGTCTGGCGGCAAGCCACGAACCATCGTTTAGCACAAACTTCAGCACATCAGATTTCGGCAGATCCCCAATGCCGAGGCTGTAATCCAGCATCTCGGCTACATCTGGGATCAGCTTACTGCCTTCTCCTCTCAGCGCGGCCATAATACTTTCGATGCGCTTTCTGCCCTCAATGCCCTCAAGCTCGATCGCATCTAAATGATCGAGGTAGCAGCCGTACTTATCATAAAGTTCAGCCAGAACATCAATCAATGTCCTGCCCTGCTCCCGATAAAACGCGGTCATTTCACAGATCAGAAGCGCTGCCACTACCGCATCCTTATCCCGGGCATGGGTGCCCACCAAATAGCCATAGCTTTCTTCGTAGCCAATGATAAACTCATGGGAACCGGTCTGCTCAAACTCAGTGATTTTCTCCCCGATATATTTAAAACCAGTGAGAGTGTCCAATACCTGCAGTCCATAGCTTAAAGCTATTTCCGCTCCCAGTTCGTTGGTAACAATCGTTTTGATCATGGTCGATTTCGGTGTAAGATCCTGCTGCTTTTGGCTCAGGACAAAATAGGTTAACAGCGCGCCAATTTGGTTGCCTGTTAGAAACTCATAACTGCCTTGATGCTTAACCGCAGCTCCAACCCGATCGCTGTCCGGGTCGGTCCCGATCACCAGGTCGGCGCCAACCTCTTTCGCTTTGGCGACCGCTAATGCCAGCGCATCTTTCTCCTCCGGATTAGGTGACTTAACTGTCGGGAAATTACCATCCGGCAGCTTCTGCTCTTCGACCACAAAGACATGCTCAAAACCAGCGCGGTCCAAAGCTGCTGTGACCGGAACATAGCCGGTGCCGTGAAGCGGCGTGAAAACTATCCGCAGATCAGCCTTAACGGCAGGATCCGCAATCAGCGATTGAGCGTTTACCGCTTGCTGGTATGCTTCCAGCACACTCTCATCCACACTGACCAGAAGTCCAAGCTCACGGGCACCTTGCTCTTCAATTACCGGAATTAAAGCAAAATCCTTGACCTGGTTGACAAAGGCAATAATCTCATCTGCTTCATCTGGAACAGCCTGATAACCATGCTCATTGTAAACTTTGTAGCCGTTATACTGCTTAGGATTATGGCTGGCCGTAATCATAATCCCGCCCATGCACTTAAGGTGCCGGACCGAAAACGAGAGAACCGGTGTGGGCTGTAATTGATCGAAGAGAAAAGTTTTAATTCCTACGGCGCAGAAAACCAGCGCCGCCTCTAAAGCAAATGTCTGTGAATTAAGTCGGGAATCATAGGAGATAACCACACCCCGCTCTTTACCCGCTTCACCGTACTTGTCCAGAAGATAATTTGCTAATCCATAAGTCGCCTTGCGGATCGTATATTTATTGACCCGGTTTGTCCCTGCCCCCATAATACCCCTCAGACCGCCAGTGCCGAACTCCAGATCCTTATAAAATCTATCAGCGATATCTGCCGGCTCATGAGCAGAGGCCAGCTCTTGTTTAGTTTTAGAATCAATAAACGGCGCTGTCAGCCATTTATTGTATTTAATCATATAATCATTCACCATTGCAATCGCTCCATCTTCAGTATTATCTTCACGTCATCTCAAGCTGCTTCGATGCGGAACTAATCGATCTTATGAATGACCACCTTATATTCTATGTTTTACTCAGTAATATTGCAAGGGTAATTAAAGGAGGGGAGCTGTCAGCTGCAGCGAAACATTTGTCACCGGATGAGTCAGAGTAATCTGCCAGCAGTGTAAGGCCAGGCGCTCCCGACGAGAAGTACTATTTCCGTAACGGTAATCACCCACAACCGGATGTCCGATTCCGGCCAGATGAATCCGGATCTGATGGGTTCTGCCGGTAAAGATCTGCACCTTAAGCGTGGTGGTATCTTCCCCAATCTCCAAGGGAAGATATTTTGTTCGCGCCGGTTTACCTTTGATTGGTTCGGTAATCTCACCCATCCGGTCCAACCTGCCGTGCACCTTTACCCAATATATCTTAGTAATCCCAGACCACGCTCTGGTTAAGGCTGCTTGAATCTCAGCTGTTTTTGCAAAGATAACGACCCCCGAAGCGCCCCGATCCAGGCGGTGGACCGGTCTGGGAGTAATAACCATGCCCTGCTCTTGAAAATAATAGGCTGCACCTTCTACCAGGCTCGGCTGTTTTTGGTTAGGTTTGATGTGGTGCACAATAGTTCCAGCAGGCTTGCTGACAACCAGCAGATGGTCATCTTCGTAAATAATATCCAGCGGCAGCGGTTTCGGCTCCACCTTCACCTGCTCCTCCGCCGGCAGGGATACCTGCACCACCTGACCTACTTTAAGCTTGGTATGCGAATGCGCAGCTCGACCATTCACCTTAAAACCTCTGGTGCGGATCACTTTCTGCCTCTGTCGCGCTGACAGCTTCAATTCTTCCTTTAAAAGCTCTACTCCGGTAATGCCCGCTAAAGCCGGGGTAATGGTAAGTTCTGCTAGAATTACTCGTGCCATTTTAAATCTCCTCAGCTGGTCTGGAAAGGAACTATCTGCCAAATGTAGAAAGCTATACTGAATATTTCTCTCTCCTTACAATATCAGAAAACAGGCAGGTGGTGTCAAGATGCGAAATCTGGCAATTATCGCTCTTATGGTCCTGGTTATTGGCCTCACACCGGGTCTAGCCGAGATTTACGCAAAAACTGAAGTGGATATGGTTTGGACCATGAAAAATGGTGCCAATGAGCTGACTGCTGCAGCCGGCATTGGGCTGAGTCCTAATCTAACCCTGAATATGGGCCTTAGTGCCGGCGGGAAAATGGAAAACAAAGGTCAGATGACCTTTGCAGTTGAGCAGCTTGGCTTAACATATCATAATGATGAATTGAGCATTTTTGGCGGTGCAGTACCGGCGAGCGTCGGGCAGGCAGCCATCCACCAAATTTTCCTGCGCGACTCCGGTCCCGCTTTCTTAAAACTCGGGTATACTTTTAACCGCGAACCATGGACTTATACTAAATTCTTCGGCGATCTCAGCCGAGATGATGAGTATAAACGGGTGGGAGTCCATTATTTGAACTGGCAGCCTGTTCCTTATTTCTCGCTTGGAATTGGCGAAGCTTTTGTTGTTTCCCAGCATTTTAAGGGAGATACTTTCTTCTATTTTGTGCCGATAATGCCCTACTACCTGTCCAAGTATTTCCCCGGAATATCGACGTCGATTGACAACGCTTTTTTCTATGGCGACGGCAGACTGCAGTTAGCGCCGTTTACTTTCTACGGGGAGCTCCTGGTAAATGAATTTCCCATGAGTCCCATGGACGATAATCCTAAACTGTTCGCCATCACGCTTGGTCTTGAAGCTGAAGAATTAATTGCCGGGTGGGATCTGCTGGCAGAATTCAGCCATGTATCCGACCAAGCCTATTCTAATGGCAGACCTCAAAATGTCTTTACATATGGAGATCTATCATTAGGGCACGCTTATGGAGATGACTTAACCGCAGGGGACATTCAGCTTTCCAGGCACTTTGAAAAGCTGAACGCAGACACTAAATTTGGCCTGTACTACCTCAAGCTCGGCAATACCGATGTGGCGCCTTGGATTGGGAAAGAAGAAAAGCTAGTTCCGGAGCAGATCTATGGCGTTAAGCTTGGCGCGGCACGCCAGTTCGACCAGATGCGGTTAGGGCTGGACTTAGAAATAGGCTATGTGCAGAATAACGGCCATAAAGCCGACGAGTCGGGTTACCGCACCAGTGCTATCCTCACAGGGTCCTGGCTCCTGCCTTAGCTGATATACTCACAAAACAAAAAGCCGGTGTCTCGTTTAAATCTTAAGCGAAACACCGGCTTTTTGATGATATTTTCTTAATAAGGCAAAAGGACGTGGATATAATCATCCATGGATTTTCGGCCGGAAAGCTCATCCTCCATGTTCAAAACGAGCATATTCCAGTTAATAAATCCGCTGTTTATAACCGGTTCACCGGTTTCGGGGATATAGTACTCGTGCAGTGTGCCCCTTTCCTCCAAATCCCGTCCCAACAGCAGCGCTGTTTTTTCATAAAGTTTGCGGGCATCATCAGTATATCCGTAATTTAAGAGCCCGCGGAAAACAACGTAGTTTACAATAATCCAGATCGGTCCCAGCCAATTAGATGGATTAATGGTGGGTGTAAGGTTGTACATTTTCTCGTCTTTCGCCAGAGTGCGAATGCCGTAAGGGCTGTTAAAAGTCTCTCCATCCCGGATATGCTGCACAATCTGCTCCGCCTGCTCCTTGGTGGCAAAACCCGCCCATAAGGGAATAAATCCGGTCCAGGTGCGAACCTTGATCGGCAGCGTCTTCCAGAATACGCCCAGCCCTACATGAAACCAGTCATATTTTCTCGTCTTAATATCCACATCGACAGAGTAGAAAAACCTATCCCGCTGATCCCAGCACTCTCCCTGAATATGATCAATCAGCTGGACTGCCTTATCGAAATAAAACTGGGAGCGCTCATCATATCCCAGCTCTTTCATAATCTGGGCCGCGGCACAGAGCTCACTGACCATAAAGCTGTTTAAATACATGTTGGCAGTGGAGAAGCGGGGTCGACCAAAAGTAGCCGGATCATTGTCCATCCCGATCATCACGTCATCAGCCCAGACATATAAACCGCAGTTGTCATGATAATAAAATTTATCGTAGCAGGCAAAATAGCGCTCGATATTATCTGCGTATGCCCGCATCCATTCAAAATCGCCGGCAAAGCCGCTGATCAGCGCAATCTGATGGCACAAAAACGGCTTCATCATATTTAAAACCGCACCCTGCTTGCGTTTCATAATCAGGTACGGCTCGGGCAGATCCGATTCTTCAATCATCATGGGGATATAGCCGTCCTCCAGCTGATAATCAAAGAAGTTATGGATATTGCCTTTAGCATGCTTAAGCACCCGCTCTTTCAGATCTGGATCACCTTTATGGTTTACCAGACCGAACAAGGCGTACACGGCCCAGAATGAGTCCCAATCCCAGAGATTGCCGTCGTATACTGAACCGGGATCAACAAAGGGATGTTTCAAGCAGGAGTTTGGTGATTTAAGCACCGTATCCACGTTGGCTTCAAAAAATTCCCGCAGTTTTGTTTGGTAGTCCGCCAGACTGCTCAAACCCCATCGCCTCCACCTTATCTGTTCCGCAGTACCAGCACCCAATCATTGTGGCCAGCAGGCTTAACCGGTGGTACAAATTCTTCAACTCCCCGGCAGTCCAGCGCGCCAAAGTAGCTGTAGATACCAGCGGCTGGATCAAACCAATAGGCATCGACTTTGCTGCCCAACAGTTTATCCATGTTAACTCTAAACGGAGTGCCTAAATAGCTGTAGAAATAAGCATAGTCACGGCCAGCAAACACCGCAATCCGCTCATATTTCGGCTTCTGCCCATCGGCAAGCAGTTCTTCCTTTGGCTCTCCCTCGCTAAATTCAACAGCAGTCATCAGCTCATACAAGTGGGCCATCTGCCCAGCTCCAGGATCGTGAATTGCCTGGTGCCAGTAGGATTTTACACCAAAATCAGGATCATTATCCTGCTCCCGAAACATCTGCATAACTGCGTTGTGTCCGTAGGTATGGCCGCAGGCGCCGGCAAATACCGACCAGTAGGCGTAGCGGCGCACATCGTGATCCTGCCAGTATGGCTGCGATGGATCGTGGAGACCCTGAGGTATCTGCTCGTAAGAAGGTTCTCCATCCAATGTGGGTTTGAGGGGAAGTGTAGCGTGGTCGCGCTCAACATAGCGCCAGCTGTCCTCGCCAAAGAATCCTTCCTTCTCTTTATTGTCATCCCATTCGCCTAAAGAGGATTGATCATAGCGGCGATGTCCGGACTGGAACATATTGAAATCAAGCCAGGGAGCATCATTAAACCACAGGGACGAGGAAGTGCGTCCAAAGGGATGAAAGCCCACCAGCTGACCCGGGCAGCGCTCCTTCAGCAGAGCACCCAGCTTCATGTAGAGATCATAAGCGATATTGCCGCGAATATCTCCACCAGTCAGCCAGATCACATTCTGATATTTTCCATAGCGATCCGCTAAAAAGCTGCCGTAAGCTTCCACATTGTCAAGATTAAGCTTCCCGCTCTTAGCCCAGCCGCCCCAAGTTGGCAGCAGCGCCATGTACAGCCCCAGTTCATCAGCCATGGCAATTGCCCGATCAACGCGGGTCCAGAACTCGCTGTCCGGATTCGGTCTGCCGAGGTCATTATCAAAGAACGGTTCATATTGAGCTAACACCTGAGCGCGGTGAATTAATGTCGCCTGAATCACATTAAAATGCTTCTGCTGACGATTTTTCAGATAGATGTACATCTCATCCTCGGTCAGCTTTTCCAGCATCAGCCAGGCTGTATCTCCCAGCCAGAAAAAGGGCTTTGAACCAACAGCCAGATACTTTTTATTGGCAGTTACCTGCAGATTTCCATGATCCCACGGTCTCACAGTCTTCTCCCTCCACTGGTAAAATGTTTTAGCTAAAATTTATTGCTTATTACTAAACTCTACCTCTAACTTTAACATTATTTTAACCCCAACGTCAACTATGTTTCAGGAAATAGTAAAAAAGCGGAGGTCAGGCTCCCTGATCTCCGCTGCTGTAAAACCGCTCTTTATATTCACTCGGCAGCATACCGGTATATTTCCGAAAGGTCCTGCTGAAATAGGCGGTACTGCTGCCAAAGCCAACTTTATCCGCCACCTCATAGATTTTCAAATCCTCCGAGCGGGCAATCAGCTGTTTGGCTTTTTCAATCCGCAGCATGGTCAAATAATCATTAAACTTAACTCCACACTCTTTTTTAAAAAGCTTCCCGAAGTAATCCGGGTTAAGAAAAAGCAGATTCGAAGCAATGTGGTTTAAGGAAAGAGACGGATCGCTGTAGTGCTCATTGATATACTGAACAGCTCTCCGCACCGGCTCCGAGTATCTCAGCCTGCAGGTATCAATCAGCGGGATCAGCTCACTGCTGGCACATCCCAGCCGGCGGGCTTCAAGCGCTTCCCTAAACAGCCGCGGCAGCTGGCAAAGACCTCCCTTTTCGGTCACCACTGCTTTAACACCGGTAATCCTGCCTTCCGCTAAAGAACTGTAGACGGCCTTAAGCAGTTCTTTAATCCTGCTTTCTGAAGCTGCATCAAAAATCAGCACCACACAGTCATGGATAATGGTGCAGATACTCCAGTTAAGCACCACAGCGGCACTGTTCAAACTGATTTTCAGCTCCGGCAGATTGACAAAATCAGCGGGATCCTCGAAGGTAAACACCAGTATTTGGTACAGAGCATGGCGCTTATCAAAAACATGCTCCAACAGATCGTCAGAACCAGACCCTGTTTCCAGCAAAAAGTTATGGAGAATTTGTTCTCTGGCCTGGGGCAGCAGCATTTCCAGATATCTGTCCATCGACTGGCGCTGCTCAATCTTATCGATCACTTCTTTGATCGTGGTCATAATTTCCTGAGGAGTGCAGGGCTTAAGAATATAATTATTAACGTGGTAGCGGATCGCTTCCTGCGCAAATTGAAACTCATCATGCCCCGAAATAATAACAAATTCCGGCCGGTTGGCGAGGCCATCAAACTTCGCGATCACTTCTATTCCTGTCATTTCCGGCATTACAATATCGATAATCACAATGTCAGGCTGTTCCCGCTCAATCAGCTCCCAGGCTTCCCTGCCGTCTGCAGCTAAAAATACGCGTGAGATACCCAAGGACTCCCAATCAATTGAATGGGCGATCCCCTCTCGAATTGTCCGCTCATCATCAGCAATCAGCAGTTTGATCATCGCACTCTCCCTCACATGGCAGCACAACAGTTATTATTGCTCCTGTGGGTTGGCGGTTGGCGACGCGGATACCGTAAGCTTCTCCGAAGGTAATCTTAATCCGCTGGTCAATATTCCGCAGTCCGATACCGCAGCTGTCGGTTTCGATCTCATGATTCAGCACCTTTTCCAGATAGTCCAGATCAAGCCCGCGCCCATCATCCATAATCCGGATCATAAGCTCACCTTGCGCAGCTTCCGCTTCAATCATGACTGTGCAGGGCTTGGCATATTTTTCCAGATTATGAATGATGCTGTTCTCCACAATTGGCTGCAGTGTCAGCCGGGGAATGGGACAGCTGTGAAGATTTTCCGGAATATTGATCGCAATATGCAAGCGCTCCTCGAACCTAAGTTTTTGAATCTTAATGTAGTCAGCTATGAAATTGAGTTCCTCACCAAGAGAGATAATATCTGAGCCTTTGATAGAACTGCGCAGAAGCTTGGATAAAGCTGTTACCATCACTGAGATTTCTTCATTTCCCGACTGAATTGCTTTCCAATTAACCGTATCAAGTGTGTTGTACAAGAAATGGGGATTGATCTGCTGCGTCAGCATCCGGTACTTCATATCGATCAGAGCTAACTGTTTGGCATAGACCTCATTGATCAAACGGTCAATCTCTTTTACCATCCGGGAAAAACCATTCGTCAACTGCACCACTTCCGTCACACCTACGCCCAGCCGAGAACCCGGTTCCTCCAGCCTGACCGAGTAGTTGCCGTCTTCTACTACCTGCATTGCAGAAGTAAGGCGCATAATCGGCCGGTTAACTGCGTTGGCCAAGCAGTATACCAGCACAGCAACACCCGCGGTAATCAAGGCCAGCGTTAACCCATAAGTCACATTGGCACTTTGAATGTCTTTCAGCATCTCACTGGCTGACAGCAGATAAATCAGCTTCCACCCATTTCTGCCAAACTCAGTGGTAAGCATGTAGAAGGACTGACCGTTCAGCTTCACCCGTTTATGGCGGTTATGCCCATTAACCGCCTGCAAAAACTCTTCCGAATCAATGCTCCAATCCTGGCCGTAAAGAACCTGGTCATCGGCAATGCAGACAATCATTGGCTTGTATTTTGCCGAAATCACTGGAGTATAGTTGAGGAAATAATCAGCGGAAATATTGATGACCAGTGTACCTAGGGGCTGAAATTTATTGCTGCCGGTAATATCGCGGATTAAGCGGTAGAGGGTGATGGTGTTCTCACCAGCTGCGTTGGCTGCCCAAGCCGGAGAACCCTCCAGGCTGTGGGCAGCTGTTACAATGCTCGGCAGGGCAGAATCAGAAACATGAACAGCTTGGGTCCGCCCCACATCCACCCTTTTCCCATCCAAAAACACGAAGCTGATCGACTCAACGCCCTCAGTCATGATCCAGCGGGTAAACAGCTGTGTATAGAGGTCGTTCACCGCCTGATGGGCTTGAAAAGGATCCGATGCCCTGATATAGCTCTGCAGATTTTGATGAATATCGTGGTTGGAAAGCACCTCAAATGACAGATGTTCAATCGCCGCGAGTCTGGTGTTGGCAATATTGGAATAGAGATTGAGGATTTCTGCCGATTCGCTGAACACCATCCTGGTGTAAATCTGATAAAGATTGACCATAAATAAACCGGTTACAGTTGCAACCATCACCACGATCAGAATCAATACCGCAAAGTAGCCTTTGCGCAGCGAAATTAATTTCATAGCTCAGCACCTGTTTTGTTTTTTACACTTTCATTATACTTTTTACAAAGATATTTTACAAATTAATAATTCTATCCCTTTAGTCCGGTTGCACTGATCCCTTCCATCAGCTCTTTGTTGAAAATCAGGAAAATTAAAAACACCGGAATCAAGGACAGAGTTGACATGGCAAACATGGCACCAAAGTCTGTCCGGGAGGTGGAATCGGCAAACAATTTGATCGCCAGTGAGACCGGGAATTTAGCCGGTCGGCTCAAGTAGATCAGAGGACCCATAAAGTCATCCCAAACCCAGTAGAAGTTGATAATCACCGTGGTGATCCAGGCCGGCTTAATTAAAGGCAGGATGACACGGAAGTAAACCGAATACCAGGAGCATCCGTCAATGATTGCTGCCTCATCAAGCTCCCGGGGCAGCCCATGGATAAACTGCATCATCATAAACACAAAGAACGCTCGAGAAAACCATGCCGGCAGGATCAGAGGTACATAGGTGTTGGTCAAGTTCAAGCTACGGAAAATAATGTACTGGGGAATCAACACTACCTGCGGCGGCAGCATCAGAGTTGCCATCATGCAGGCAAAGAAAAACCGGCGTCCCGGAAATCGCAGTCGGGCAAAGGCATAGGCCACAAAAGACGATGAAATCGTTACTCCTAAAGTGGCTAGAATGGTAATGTAAAAAGAATTTTTGAAAAACACCCCGAAATTCAGGTTCCCAAATCCTTTCCAGCCGCGGATAAAATTATCCAGACTGAATTCATTCGGCCACAGTTTCAAAGCTTCGTTGAGAATCTCGTAGTTGGTTTTAAACGAACCGGAGATCATCCACAGCACCGGATAGACCATCACAAACCCTAACCCCAAAATGAAGGTATGATAGGCAGCGGTGAGGACAATTTTTTTGGTTTGAGAACGAGTCTGCATCTATGTCCCTCCCCCTTTCGATTCATAAAAGACCCAATAACTAGACGATTTAAAGATAAATGCGGTAACAACCGCGACCATGATCAAAAGCACCCACGCCATAGCACTGGCATAGCCCATTTCATAATAGTTAAAGGCGCTGTAATACAGATATAAAGAGTAAACTAAGGTGCTGTCCATCGGTCGTCCCTGCGTAATGATAAACGCCTGGGTGAAGTTAAGAAATGCCGAAATGGTCTGCATCACAACGTTGAAGAAAATTACCGGGGATAGGCTGGGAATAGTTATATAAAGAAACTGCTGCCAACCCGATGCGCCGTCAATTTGCGCGGCTTCATAGTATACGGCTGGAATCTGCTTTAAGCCGGCTGCAAAAATCAGCATTGAAGAACCAAACTGCCAAGCTGAAAGCAGAATTAAAACCCAGATCGCATAAGTTGGGTCACCCAGCCACTGAATGGGGTCAACGCCAAATATTGACAAGATTTTATTAATCACGCCATTAACAGCAAATAATTCCTTCCACACCAAAGAAACGGCTACGCTGCCCCCGATGAGTGATGGCAGGTAGTAGATGGAGCGATAAACCGGCATTCCCCGCGCCCGTCTGGTTAATAAAAACGCGATGAACAGGGCAAAGCCGACCTTGAGGGGCACTGATACAGCCACATATTTAAGGGTAACCTTGATGGAGTTGATATACCGGGGATCCTGGGTAAACATGCGGACATAATTGTCCAGGCCAATCCAGGTCGGACTGGAGGTAATCCGATAGCTGGTAAAAGAAATATACAGGGAGTACAGCATGGGAACAATGGTAAATGCTAGGAACCCAATGATAAAAGGTGATGCAAAGACATAACCGCAGACCGCTTCTCGGTTGAGAAAGCGGATCAACCGGTTCGGCTTGCGCTTAGGACGATACCTCAGCTGCAGACCCGCGGTTCTTTTCTCGATCATCTAGACCCACCTCCTGAAAAGCACATGCCCCAGCAGCAACTGGAGCATGTGCTGATTTAGCCTAATAGGTTCACTTACGGTTGATAGCGGTCCAGAATAGCCCCCGCCTCGGTCCGGAACTGCTTAGCTGCTTGCTCCGGAGTAGTGCGGTTAAAGACCACTTCTTCTGCCAATCTGATGTACACATCTCTAATTTGAGTCTGAACCGGCGAATCCAGGAGAATCTCAGTAGCTGCTTCCCGGCCTAAGTCGGTGAGGTATTGGTAAATTACTTGTTCAGCGTAGGGCAGATCCTCAGCTAGCGCTTCCCGGATATGTCTCATAATCGGCACACCACGCTCACCTTTAAGGATCATATTTGCCTCAACGTTGTTAGCAAAGAAATCTAGGAATTTCGCCGCATTTTCTTTCTGCTTCGAATTCTTGGAGATACAGAACATCTGAGAAGACATAATGGTCATGGAAAGGGGACCGTCCTTGTATCTTCTCGGAATCGAGACCAGCTTTAATGGACGTCCGGCTGCTTCAGACAGGGCCACGAACTGGTTGCTGAAGACAAACGCCATGGCAGCTTCGCCGCGAACCAGCGGATTGCCCTCGATATCCTTAATCTCTGCCATTTGAGCCGGAGTTGGATAAGCACCAGCATCAGTCAGGCGCTTAACCATGCGGAAATACTCAGCTACATATTCATCATTTTCATAGTTCAGCTCAAGGCGATAAGGCTCTAAGAATAAGCTTTCACCGGTATTGTATTGCGGCACTACAGTGGTGAGAATCCAGAACTCGTCATTGCGGGTGAGAGCTACGCCCAGGATTCCCAGCTCTTCTTGAATCTTCAGTGTTGCCGCTTCAAACTCATCCCAAGTCCAGTCAAAGCTCGGCTCAGGCAGGCCCGCTGCTTTAAACAGTTCAGGGTCGTACGCTAATGCCGGAGCATTCGTACCAGATGACAGACCGATGGTATTCCCTTCCAAAGTAGTAATTGCAATAAAGCTGGGATCGGTATTGGAAATGTCTACTACGCCTGATTCGATGTAAGGATTGAGGAATTCGATGTGGTCAATGTAGGTAGGAAAGTTGCCGCCCATCTGCATAATATCAGGAGCATCGTTGGCTGCGATCAGAATGTTCAGCTTGGAAATGTAATCATCAAAGCCGTAGAATTCAGGTTCCATCTTGATGCCGGTTTCTTTCTCGAACAATTCGATGACTTGCAGGGTCCTGTCATGACGCACTTGGGAACCCCACCACATGATCCGCAGCGGCTCATCGGCAGCGGTCAGCGGTGAGATCGCCACAAACATTAACAAAAACACAACAGCCAAACACATCAAGCGATTCTTCATAACTAACCCCCTTCTTTATTTTACATTTCATTTACATTTTATCCGGAACCTTTAACTGATTCAAATCAATTTTCAGATATTCAAGTGTAAAAATCAGACAAGAAAAGAGGGGCCAAGCCCCCCAATCCAGCTAACTTACCAGAAAAAGCAAACCAAGCGACGCAAACGATACGATCACAGGAATTAAAACTGTATCTGAACCATGAACCGCCGCCGCTTCGACAATAGCGCTAACAATTGCCAGCAGTAAGGCTGAGAAAAAAGCGGTACCCATCGATAGGTCAGTGTAGACAAGCAGCAGAGTAAAAATCCCGATGAAGGCAAACCCGATCATTCCCAGACTGCCTTCCACCGTTTTATTGGGATCAAACAGCTTAAAACGCAGTTTGTTTTTGCCGAAGTGCCGGCCAATCAGAGCCGCTGCCGCATCCCCTAAACTGAGGGCTGTAACCCCAATCAGGATGTGCAGCTTGTGTTCTTCACCGATCAGGCCCCAAATCACCGCAATCAGCAGACCTAAAGTGAGCAGAAATACACTCGCCTGATACAACAGCTCTTTAATCGAACCGCCTCTCTGCACTGTTATGTGCTTAAAGGAGAACAAGCGCATCGCAGCCGGTACCACAGCGTAAACTGCCACCAGAAACAAGCCGATCGCAGTCAGAGCTCCGTACCAGTTATCGAAATGCCACAAAAGCACCAGAATGGAGCCGCAGGCCATTAAATGATAGGCCTTCCGCCGAAACTCCTGCGGTATTTTGATCAGCGAACTGATCACTGCAATTACGCCCGCTCCAAGAATGAAATACAGGAAAAACAAACCCACACCAATCCAGTCCCGCCCACTCATCTTAGCCCTCCTGTAGCTATTCGCTGCCTCCCAGTTTATTCTTCAGCTTGAGATACAGCTCATCATCGGACAAATGATTGTTGGTATTGGTAAGCAGCACGATTTTCTGGTCTCCGGCATCATAAAGATAATTTCGCTCCCAGCTGTGGAAGCTGGGTCCGTCCCCCAGCATCCTGATATAGCGCCGCAGTGTATCGCAGCAGTAAACGGTCAGCTTCACATTGGTCAAACAGTCGTTATAATAGTAGCCCTGCCAGTGACCATGCTCAGCCTGATCCATCGCCTTAACTCCTTGAGTATAAGCTGTCAATGCATCTCCTGCCAGCACAAACGCCTGCACATAGTCCCGATCCAAAAGCGCAAGCAGGCTGTCACAGAGCGCAACAAAGCCTTTACAGCCTGTATAATGGATCTCTACCTGCACCCCCAACATCGCAAAGAAAACATGGCTGAATGGCGCGGGCATTTGATCCTGTAATTTCCGGCACTGCTCTGCTAAATCCTGCCATCCGGCAACGGCTGCTGCGCACTTGGCTTTAAACCACTTAATCTGCTCGCGAAATCCAATCTTCCCCGTTGCCCAGTACAGGCGCATCAGGGTCTGCTCCGTTTCCCCGCAGAGACAGGCGGCGATCAATTCCCGGGCAGGATGGTGGTAAAACTGCTCGCCCGCTTTTTCATCAGGATGCACTCCATAATGAATGGTGCTGGCAAAGTAGGCATCAAATAACCGACTGATATCCTCAACAAAAGATTGGGGATAGAAAACTTCGAGAAAGTCCCGCCGGTGCTGAGCCACATCGATCGTCCCTTCGGTCCACAGCTCTCGGATCAAGTCGAGAATATAGCTGTGGGGCTTAACATTGCCGCAGTTGATGATCCAATACTGATCCATCAAGCGCTCCAGGCATTGGTTCAGCTCATCAGCCAGCAGCTCCGGTGAATTGGGAATCATAGCGATATGGCTCGATGCCTGCAGGTCATAGAACGACGCGTGGTAGTAGATGCCGTTTAGACCCGGGTCATCAGGATCAGCCAAAGCATTATGGCGGGGATTATGGTTGCCCTGACGGCGGGAAACCATCTTGCCATAACCGCTGTCGCCCCAGATTTTGATCACATCATCGGGAATGTCAAGATGGCCGGCGCGGTACAGCTCCAATATTTCTCCATATAAATTAGTGCAGAAAACCGGATTAGCAACATACTCTCTAATCAACTCGCACTGCCGCCGCATAATCCGGCTGATCAGCTTCCCTCGCTCTTCCGGAGTGTTGAAACGCCGATCATCACTCCAAAACGGTCGATCTCCCTGCCCCCGAAAGCCCACATTCCAGACCACTTTATGGTCCTTCTGGGCTAAAATTGCCTGCTCCCACAGCTCTTCAAATAAATCCGGATGCTCCAAATAAGACGGAGCTTGATCAGGATAAACCCGGGCAAACATCTCCGCTCCTAACGGCTCTGCGTGGTGGTGGGTGATCCACAGACCCATTTCTACAGCCAAGTGCCGGTTCTTTTTGCTGTTGAGATCAGTTCCGGGAATCGCCATGTTCCCGCCGCAGCGAAGGAGAGTCTCAAAAACCATTCGCCACACCTCATCGCTGCTGCCGTCTATCTGCCACTCACTTAAAAGCACCTCGTCATTGACAAACCAGCCGCGGAAACGCACCCGCTGCGGCTTCGACCGGTAGCAACCTTCCGGAATCTCCACATAATCCTGTTTATGAAAAAGCTGATCGTGCCAGAACCAAAACGGCTTCACACCTAGATATTTCTCGCTGATGTAGAGCAGTCCGTATATGCCGCCCAGCTCATCGCCAGCTCTAATTACCAGTCTTTCCCCTGATTCAACCTTAATTTCAAACTGCTCACAAGCCAAGCCATGGCCCGCAGCTGCATCAACATAAATACTACTCTGGAGATCCTCTTCGCTGTCAAGCAGAGTATTCGCCAAGTCGCGGCGGAACATGCGGACAGCGTTCTGAAGCGGTTTGCTGTCAGGCTGATTGAGCTCGATCACCGTATTTTTCATCAACTTAAAAGCCATTACTAGAGCCTCCCTTATTCCCCGCTGTTTTTCATATTAGCATAATTAACCACTGAGCCCCAATTTGCCTGCAGATAAACAAGTGATAATGATTTTCAATTCCCTATTTTCAGGAACTGAATCCTGTTTGCTCAGGAGAACTATCGCCAAAAAAACAGCTTGCTCATAACATATACTGAAATCATGATAAAGGTGGTGAAAAATAGTGCCTTTCACAGTTCAACAATTAAATGAGAACAATACTGTTGGTATAGCTCAGGTAGACCTGACAATCGATCCATTAACACCGATTTTTACCGAAACCAATTGGGTCGGTGGTTCAACTGCAACCGACATAATCAATGTTGAAAACACATCAGGTGTAGACGTTGTATACTATGTATCAGCTGATTGGTATGCAGCAGCAGGTGGTACACCCCAAGATGCGCGTTTGTTAGCTGAAAGACTGGAAATAACTGTTACAGCTGATCCTACAGGAACTCCAGAAGTTCTGTACACCGGTTCTTTAGCAGGATTAATCCAACAGCCCGATCCAGCCGGCCGCGCCTTAACTGATGGAGCTAACGAAGACGTAGAATTTGCACTCACTCTGCCTGCAGCAAATGCCACTGACTTGATTCAGGGCATGGAGATCGAGTTTGACCTGGTGTTTGTCGCAGTAGCATAGAAAATTGACTGAACCGGCAGCTGTTTTGCCAGCTGCCGGTGCTTATCCAAATCGGCGGGAAGAGAATACTTCGAAGGGAGCTGAGCAAGATTTTAACTGCGCTTGCAAAAAACGAGGGTAACTATGTTCGCATTGGGCAGGTTGAGCCTCCTTGCTATCCGGTTTTGTTTATATTACTGGTAATCCTGATCTTCCTGATTTTATTCATTCTACTAACCCTGTAATGCCGGATATCTCCCGGGAGGATGCTAGATGCCAGTATATGTAAAGGAGGAAGGCAATGGCTACAATCCGCTGTCCTAACTGCGGCTACAGCGAGAATCTCAACTTACACGGCCGCTATCTGGTAGAATGCGATCAATGCGGTCAGAAGTTTATGGCTGCAATCATCAGCTCTAAACAGCTCCCCACTGTCCAGATCGTCTGCCCGAACTGCGGCCGCAGCGAGGAAATGACCATCGCTGAAGACGTACACCTGAGAGTAACCTGCTCCGAATGCGGTTATGTATTTGAAAAGGGGTCTGATCCCGAGTAATCGGAATCGATCCCTTTTTTATTTAGTTTGCTTTCAAATCGCCGTGAGGCCCGATGGCATCAACAAACACTTGCACTAAATCTGGATCAAACTGGGTGCCGGCGCCGCGGATAAGTTCTTCTGCTGCTTGGACTGGGGTCAACTGACTACGGTAGGGACGGTAGCTGACCATGGCATCATACGCATCAGCAATCGCGACAATTCGGGCTTTAAGTGGTATTTCTTCACCCTGCAGGCCCCGGGGATAGCCGCCTCCATCCCAGCGCTCATGATGGGCGAGCACGTACTCAGCAATATCCTCCATGTTCTTAACAAGTTTGAGAATGCGATACCCGATTTCCGCATGCCTTTTAATTTCCCGGTATTCCCGATCAGTCAACTTTCCTGGTTTATTGAGAATCTGCTCATCAATTGACACCTTCCCGATGTCGTGAAACATGCCAATTATACCCAGTTCCTCTATCTCCCGTTCCGCCAATCCCAGCTCAGTGCCGATCAACTTGCACAGTTCACTGACTCGCAGCGAGTGCTCCTCTTCCCGGCTGTTTTTTTCATGCAGCGCAGCCATAATTGTTTTCAGAGCTTCACCGTGAATACTCGGTCCGCCAACCAGTTTGGCTCGATACATCCGCTGCTCCGCCTGATCAAAAACCTCTTTAAAATCCTGATTGAGGTGCTCTTTAGTATCCCAGCCCAGCGAAACCGACAGGAGCACCGAATTTATATCAGTATTTGTAAACTCATCTCTCAAACGCGCTGCAAATTCTTCTGCTTCCTGCTGGGTTGTTCGGGGCATCAGAACCACAAACTCGTCGCCACCCCAGCGAGCAGCCACATCGGCAGGACGGCGGTTGGCAAGAATGATCTCTGCTGTTTTCTGGATCATTTTATCGCCCATGCGGTGCCCAAACGCATCATTCGCCAGCTTCAATCCGTTCAGGTCAGCAATCAGAATCGAAAGGGGCAGATTATCTGCTGAGTCCAGCTTCACAAGCTGCTGTTCAAAGTAATGGCGGTTGTGAAGCCCAGTCAATTGATCATGGTAGCTTAAGTATTCGATCGTTTCCTGCTGCAGCATTTCTTCGGTAATATCCCGCACAACAGCTACCACACCCTGCACCTGTCCCTGCTCTCCGACAATCGGAGCCGCTGAAGCCGCAACATGGCGCTGAGTGCCGTCATTGGAAATCAAAATGGTGCCGCGGGGAAGAGCCACAGCCCTGCCTGTCTCCAGCACCCGCCGCAGGGGGCTTTCGCACCGCGTTTTCGTATCTTGATCAATGATCTCCATTATGGCATCGAAAGGCATGCCAATTACTTGATCTGCACTTCGGCCGATCAGCCGCTCGGCGGCCTGGTTAACAATCTGCACAAAGCCATTTGGATCAGCAGCAATTACACCTTCGTCCAAGGACAGCAGTGTTGTCTTGAAACGTTCCTTCTCACTGCGGTTTGCAATCTCGGTCTGGATCCGCGCTACAGTGCCCCAGATTCCGTTTAACAGCAGCGCTGCCTGAAGCACATCCAGTTCTTTGTAATTGCTGGACTTGTCAGCAAGACCGATTACTGCTGCCAGCCGTCCATCCTTGATCAGGGGCACAGCTATGTAGCGCTTGATCCCGGTTCCGCTTCCGTTTCGATTTACTACAATTGGCTTCCGCTCGCGGATGAGCTGCGGCAGTTCCCGCTCTTCCAACAGCTTGCGTAAGTCCTCTGAGCAGGCGCTGAACGCTGTCTGCTTCCCGGTTTCGTCATAAATCCCGATGTATCCAACCCTGCTTTCAGTTAAAGTCAGTGATTCCTGCAGAGCGTAATTCAAAAGCTCTGGAATGGATTCAGCCGGGTGCTGTAATATTCTCACTAAGCTTTCCATGCGGTTCAAGTTCTGCTTCAGTTCTTTTTCAGCCTGTATACGCCTAAAGGTGTTTAAAATCAAAGCAATAATCGCTGCCAGCTGCAGGGTTGAAAAGGCAAACATCGTGTTCACCTGCGTTTTCCTCAAACGCTCGACGGCGCTGATCGCCTGCACCTGAGTAGTAATATCGTGGAAAACACCGAAGACGATATTGGTATCAGGATCATATTCACCGGTGGAACGCAGGTCGATGGGCTGTCCATCAGATAAGCGCCGGATTTGAAAGTGGATGTCGTAAGGAGCTTTGCCCTCGATCAGCGCTGCGCGGGCCTGCAGCCGCAGTTCCGCAAATTCCGGCAGTACCAAAGCATCGATCTCATCAAGGGTATATTCGTTCTTTTCCAATCCCAGCACTTGAGCCGCTCCGTCTGAAAGCAGCACCGTGCCTTCGTCAAGATGAAACTCCCAATGACCGATTCCGGCGATCAGCTCAGCTTTATGGAAGCGATCGTTGCTGGCCTTGAGCTCACGCTCAATCCGCTGCCACGCAGCCTCGTTAAACACCGTATCACCGGTGCTGTTCAAATTTTGGGCACCTGCAATCCTAACCTGCACAAGCATCGCCATAGTAATGATTATTTTTAGAATTTTTAGTCTCAGCTCCATGCAGTCCGCCCCTTTCGGCCTCGCGGTTTGCCAACATTTTCCTATATAATCAGAGTCTTGTCAACAAAAGGTAAGTGCTCACAGGCACAAAGGATCGCGGAGCACTGCAGACAGGAAAGCAGCAGCCAAACTAGAATATAGCTAGTGGATTATCGGGAAAGGACTTGATGAAAATTAAACCGATGCTTGCTTTCTTCACGCCTTTAGCCTTAACCGCCACCTTAGTCACTATCACCCACACCCTTTTCAACGCGGGACTAGGACGTCTTGATGAACCTGAAATTTATATATCGGCATTTGCAGTTGCCAAAAGCCTGATGCACCTGTTCGAGAGCCCGATTTCCATGCTCAGGCAGACCTACTCTACCCTAGTAGTTGATCAGGACAGCATGGCCAAAGTCCGCCGCTTCTGCACCTGGCTGATCATCGCAACAGCCGCAGCTTTTGCGGTTTTCATCTACAGTCCCCTGTCCTACCAAGTGCTGACCAAGACCATGAACCTATCGGGCAAGACTCTTGCAGCAGCAGTAGTCATTCTGCGGATTCTCTTCTTTTTCCCAATTTTTTCCGCAATCAGAAACTACTTTCAAGGTATCCTGATTAAATTCAAGGCCCCGCGCCTAATTACACTGTCAACTATCGGCAGAATGATCTATGTCAGTCTCTTTGTGCTGGTGATTGACCGCATTGCCTTTGTTCCAGGCAGTGCGCTGGCCGGGCTGATGTTCCTGACTGCCCTTTTAGTGGAGCTGAGTATTGATGTAATCGGCACAAGGATCCTAATCGGCAGACCTAAAACAAAGATCCTTGAGCTTAATCAGCTCAGCAAACCAGAACCGGTGCCGGATTTAACATACCGAACGATTCTCAGTTTTATTGGTCCATTGATCATTATGGGTCTAATCCGTTCGTTGGGTACACCAATTGTCAATGCCGGTTTGGGGCAGACTGTTACTCCGGAAATAGCTTTATCAGCCTATGCGGTTGGCTGGGGGTTGGGCAGCATTTGCATCAGTCCCCTCGGATCGTTTCACCAGATCCCCATCAGCTTTATGGGAACTCCAAACGGCACCCGCCACCAGGTTCAACGCTTTGGACTGGCTGTTGCGGCGTTTTTTGCTTTAATCATTGCCCTGATGGGCTATACCGGTCTCGGTAGGTTTCTGCTGGAGCACTGGATCCAAGCTCCGGCTGAGATTATTGAACCGGCACTGGGTGTGATTAGATGGAAAGTGATCCTGCCGTTTTTTGTAATTGTGCGCGAGTTTTACTGGGGAATGCTGATGTACGAGCGGAAAACCAAGTATGTCAGCTGGGGTAAGGTTGTTAATGTGCTGACCTTGACAGGAGCGGTATTTGCCGCCTCCCGGCTCAATCTCGCCAACCCCGCCCTAGTAGGTGTATTTGGAATGCTTGCCTGCGAGCTGACAGAGATTATCTTCTTATTCTTCATCTCGAAATATGAGCGGTCTGCTTACACCCAGCGTTCAAGCGTGGTATAATACAAGTTGTTAGTGTTTTCCCGGTGGATTAAGGAGTGGAATTTATGGCTAAAACAATTGCAATCCTAGGCGTACCTTCCCAAGCCGGACAGGACGAAGACGGCGCAGACCGAGGTCCTCAAGCACTGAGGAATGCCGGTTTGATTGGCAAACTGGAGGCCTTAGGGTATGTGGTAACAGATTGGGGCAATATCAGGACCGCCACTGAGAATGGAAGCATTGGATCCGAACCAACTTCACTTAAGAATCTTGCCAGTGTAGTCAAGGTCAGCCAAGAGCTGTATGCAAGACTTGGCTGCATCTTCAAACAGGGCAGCGCATTTCCAATTGTCCTGGGAGGGGATCACAGCATCAGCATCGGCTCAGTTGCCGCAGCAGCTGCTGGTTCCGATAACCTGGGAGTAATCTGGCTCGATGCCCACCCCGACTTAAATACAATCGAAACAACACCCTCCGGCCGCATCCACGGCATGCCTTTGGCGGCCAGCCTCGGCTTGGGACACCCGAAGTTAGTCAATATCGGTGGCTTTTACCCAAAAGTGAAACCGGAAAATGTGGTGATCATTGGAGCGCGCTCTTTTGACTGGGGTGAGAAGCAGCTGATCCGGGAGTACGGCATCAAGCTTTACCCCATGGCAGATATCCGCCGGTTGGGCATCCGCAAAGTGATCCGAGAGAGCATCAAATATCTTGCTGGACGCGCAGATAAAGTGCACTTAAGTTTTGACATCGATGTGCTTGATCCTGCTGCAGCGCCGGGGGTAGGCACACCATGCCCAAACGGCATGACAGTTCCGGAATGCGCTGCGGCAATGTTAGAATTAAGCAGAGCAGACATCATTACATCCATGGACATCGTCGAACTCAATCCCCGGTTAGATCAAAATCAGCAGACAGCTTCTGCAGCAGTCGCTCTGGCAGCGCAGCTGTTTCATAAAGATGCAGGCAGGGCCCAGATTGCCAGCTTTGCCTAAAAAAAAGCAGCCAAACACGGCTGCTTTACTTATCTTTGCAGTGATTTATAGACTGATTTAGTATTTAAATCAATCAGCTGGAGCTCATCAGCGGTGATTACCGCCACACAGCTGCGGGGCTCTTCACCTTTGGGCAGTGAGCAGCTGCCCGGATTTAGGAAAATCGTGTTTCCTGTGCGCTCCAGAACAGGTACATGGGTGTGCCCACTGATCCAGATCTCAATCTGGTACCGCTCAGCTAAAACCAGAGTCTGAGCCTCATCATAGTAGTGGCCGTGGGTTGCGAGTATGCGCCCCACCGGCTGGTCGGTAATGAGGAAGGGTGATTGGAGGGGCACGTTAAGGACCATCTGGTCTACTTCGCTGTCGCAGTTGCCCTTGACAATCATGATGGGAAGCTTACAGGCATTAATCGCTTCCGCTAAGTCTGCCGGTGCATAGCCTTCTGGCAGCGGATTGCGGGCTCCGTGGTAAAGCACATCGCCGGTATGGATGATAAAATCCACATCAGCAAACGGTCCAGCCAAGGCCTGCTGCCAAGCAGTCAAACTGCCGTGAGTATCACTGATTACTCCTATCTTCATCGTTATCAACTCCCTGCTTCTAAAGTGTAGAACGGAGACCACAGTATATTCTGGTCTCCGTATCTTTATTTAGTTTTGACAAACAATCTGGTAAGTCTCACCTTTTTGAGTCGCAAAGGCGTAAACGCCAGCTTCGCTCCGGACTGCTGTTTTTTCACCACTGCTGTTATAAACTTCAACTGCCTCAGCAGAGCGGATCCGGCACTCGTTACCAAATCTTGAGGTAATCTCGGCTGCCGTTAAGCGGCCCTGATCCCAAGCCAGATCAACACTAAATCCACCAGCAGCGCAGATACCCCTCACGCTGCCCTTCTTCCAAGCTTGCGGCAGCGCCGGCAAAAGACTGATAGCGCCGAGATGACTCTGAACCAGCATCATCATGATCCCAGATATCGCTCCGAAATTGCCATCAATTTGGAACGGTGGATGGGCATCAAACAAGTTCGGATAGGTGCCTTCCTGAATCAGGTTGGTAAGCAAGCGGTAAGCCCGGTCTCCGTCTTCCAGGCGAGCCCACCAGTTGATCTTCCAAGCCATGCTCCAGCCGGTACCCTTATCTCCCCTAAACTCCAGAGATTTAGCGGCCGCTTGAGCCAATTCTGGATTGAGGTGAGGGCTGATATCTTCACCCGGAAACAGCCCGTACAAATGGGATACATGGCGGTGCTTATTGTTCGGATCATCGATGTCAACCAGCCACTCCTGCAGCTGACCGTGTTTTCCGATTAAATTCGGCGCGATCCGCTTGATCATCTTCTGCCATTCTTCCCTCAGATCCGCATCAACCCCTAAAACCTCACTGGCGGCGCTGCAGTTTCTGAGCAGCTCCCTGATAATCTGGTGATCCATTGTCGGACCGGCAACCAATCCTCCCTGCTCCGGGGAGTTCGACGGAGTGCTGATCAGCCATCCGGTTTTTTCATCTTCGACCATGAAGTCCATGAAGAACAAGGCGGCATCCCGCATGATCGGGTAGTATTCCTCTAAGAACTCCCGATCCTCATTATAGAGGTAGTGCTGCCAGATATGGGTGCAGAGCCACGCTCCCCCTGTGGGCCATATTCCATGGTTGGAATGGTTGACCGGTGCGGTTCCGCCCCAAATATCGGTGTTGTGATGCAGCACCCAGCCCCGGCAGTTGTAGTGCTCTTGAGCCACAACTGAGCCGGTTTGGTGGAGCACTTTCATAAATTCAAACAAAGGCTTGTGGCAGATGCCTAAGTTCGCAGCTTCTGCCGGCCAATAGTTCATCTCTAAGTTAATATTGCAGGTAAACTTACTTCCCCATGAAGGCTTAAGCTCTTCATTCCAGATTCCCTGCAGATTCAAGGGTAGTGTACCCGGGCGTGAACCGGAAATCATCAAATAGCGGCCGAACTGAAAATACAGCTCGATCAGCTGAAGGTCCTCGTTAGGATCAAACTCAGCTACCCTCTTGTCAGTTGGCTTATCCAAGGGCTTGACACCGAGATCAAGTTGAACAGTGCCAAACAGCGCCTGATAATCCTTTAGATGAGCTGCTCTGATCTGTTCCCAGGTAACCCCAGCTAAAGCACTAAGGTAGTCGCTGCAGCGGCTCCCGGGATCTCCGCTGATGTCCCGGTAGTTAACAAAACTGCTGGCGCCAACAACCATCACAACCGCGGAATTGGCTGCAAAGACGCAAATTCTTGCTGCGTTTCCTTCGGTTTCAATACTTACCTTTCCACCAGCGGTTGTGACGATCACCCGCGCTTCAAACCTGATTCCACCGGGCTCAACCTCACCCCGAAGGATTAACCCTTGGCCATCGCTGGTAACCTCAACTGCTTCATGCGCGCTGCCCAAGGAAGCAGTGAAGCTGACCATCCCATCTTGATCCGCGCTGATGCGGGATGCAATTACCTGATGGGGATGGCTCACTAAATACTCCCGCCGGTATTTCACACCATTGTGCACAAATTCAACGTCAGCGACTGCCTGTTCTAAATCCAACCGGCGCCGATAGTTGTTAACTTGTTCAGCGTTAATCTCAGGAAAATCTAAATACAAATCGCAGAAAGGCTGATAGGACTGCTGACGGATGGGATTGCCCATAAACACTTCCATCCCCAGCTCCTCGGCTTCCTTCTGCCTGCCTTCCGCAATTAAACTGCGAATTTTATCTAAGTACTGGTAAGCGCCCTTCCGGGCGTAATCATTTGGTTTTCCGGTCCAAATTGTCTCTTCGTTTAACTGGAGATGCTCAGTTTTAGGATCTCCAAATACCATTGCTCCCAGCCGGCCGTTGCCGATGGGCAGGGCTTCAACCCACTCTGCTGCCGGCTGATCATACCATAGAACTAAGTTTGTTTCTCCTGCTGTGTTCGTCATAATCTGCCCTCCTGTAATTATGCTCGCCAATGTTATTCGGCTTTGCGACTGCGTTTCCTGCAGTATTTCTTATTCGGAGTGATTGTAGACTTCCCAGCCAAGATATTTCTCAAACGCTTCCGCGATCACATCTGCTGCTGATGTATGGACCATCGCTACATGGTGTTCAAAGCCATTCTCACAGACATAGTGCATTAACTTCTGGAGACCCGGCAGCTCCACTACACCCCAGGAACCAAAGGTATCCAGGCTGTCTTCGGTGACAGTTCCTTCGGCGCAGTAAGCGCGGATTTGTCCGGTTAGATCATCAGTAGTTACCCGGGCAAAAGTGACTTGACCGGGCTTAACACTGCCGTCAATCGAACCATAAGTATTTTCTTTACCCAAAGTGGAAGATAGAATCTCAGGATAATTAACAGCCGGAGCGCACTCCCGGACCTGATACACATCTTTGGCAAAGTTGCCGCAGTGGAACAGGATAAATTTATTGGGATCATTGCCGTAGTTGTTGTTCCAATCCACGATAGCGCTGGGCAGGTTGGTGGCGGTCTGGAGTGCCAGCATGCTGACTGCTCCGGTTACGTCGCTTTCACAGGATGCTGGTACACCGCTGTTGGCCAAAATACTCATCGCAGTGCACGGGTTGATTCCTAAATGCTCCTGCAGCGAGTTCCAGCACTGGATGGCAACTCCGGTCAGATCCAGCTCATCAATCCAATCTCTAAGTACTGTCAGCAGCCCAGCCATCTTGGTTAGAGATTCGGCCGGAACACCATCGGTCCGCATATATTCCTTGATCTCAGTAATTGCTTGATTCACACGTTCCTCATCAAGTTTGTTGATTCTGCCGATGATATCAATAATCCCCAGCGGCTCTACGGAAATACCGTTGTGCTCCAGCAGCTTTTCGCTATAGCGAACTGTGTTGAAATCAGCGGGACGCGGCCCCACAACACCGATTCTAGCGCTGCGCACCGCTTTGACAACCCGGCAGACAGCTAAGAACCGCTCCAGATCTGCCTTAAATGACGGATCCTCTGGATCAACCGTATGCAGGCTGGTCAAGGAATATTTAAACCCGTACTGGCGCAGGTTGTTGCAGACCGAAATCTTGCCGCAGAAACTGTCGCGGCGGTTTACATAATTGAGCTGATCCAGGTGGTCATTAAAGGCATGCACCAAAACCGGCACATCTGCTTTAAACTCCCGCAGCACCGCTGCGATCGATTTCTCATCACCAAAGTTGGGCAGGGTAATAATGATCCCCTGGATTTCGTCACGGTGCTGTTTAAACAGTTCCGCGCAGGCCAGCGCCTGTTCTCTGTTCTGCACACTGCCGTAAGCCCCTACATCTTCCGGCAGGACGATCGGTGTAACTCCCGCTTCCTCCAGCGCTTTCAGGATCCGCTTTCTGCCGTCAAGGCAGAGTTCAGCTGAGAAAAACCCTCGTCTTCCAATTATTACTCCAATTTTCATTGTTTCTCCCCCATTAGCTTATTCACTGCTTCATGCCATCCGCAGAGCAGCTGATTCCGTTCGGATAATGACAAACTAGGTTGGTAAACTTTCCCATCCGCGTTGAAGGCTTCAATCTCCGCCAGAGATTTCCACATTCCTAAACCAATGCCCCCCATATACGCGGCACCAAGTGCCGACAGCTCCCCATACGGCAGCGTCATCACCGGCAGCTGGAGCATATCCGCTTGAAACTGCATTAAAAAGCGATTGTGGGATGCGCCCCCGTCCGCCTTAATCTGGCCGAGCTTGGCGCCAATTTTCTCCATTGCTGCTAGAACATCATAAATCTGGTACGCGATGCTCTCAAGCCCAGCCCGGACAACGTGAGCTTTCGTGCTGTTAAATGTCAGTCCAAAAAGGGCGGCTTTTAAATCACTCCGCCAATACGGAGCACCTAAGCCCACAAAGGCCGGGACCAGATAAACGCCGCCGTTATCCGGTACTGATAGGGCGACTGTCTCTGAGCTTTCTGCATCCGGGATCAAACCCAGGGTATTTATCATCCAATCGATCGTTTTTCCGGTGCAGTGAACGTTACCTTCAAACACATAATCAACTTTACCATCGATCCCCCACGCCAGGGAAGTTACGATTCCTCCAGCCGGCAGCTGAAACTCTGAACCAATGTTTAAAACAATCGAAGAACCGGTACCGTAGGTAACCTTCGCAGATCCTGGCGTAATGCAGCCTTGACCAAATAGTGCCGCTTGTGAATCCCCCATCACGCCGCAGATCGGAACCGGTCGGGGCAGTAAACCGCCAAGATCGGTTGAGCCAAATTCAGCGTTGGATGAGCGCACTTCCGGTGCCATTGCCAGAGGAATATCCAGCAGATCAAAGATGTCCTGATCCCACTCCAGCCTTTGAATGTTAAATAGCATGGTGCGGGATGCGTTTGAATAATCACAGGCGTGGACCCTACCATCAGTCAGCTTCCAGATTAACCAGCTGTCGATGGTTCCAAACAGCAGCTTTTCCCGATCGACTTCTGCTGCTGCGTGATCCAGAATCCATTTGATTTTGCTGGCAGAGAAATACGGATCTACCACCAAGCCGGTGCGCTTCAGAATCTCCTGCTCATGGCCAGCATTGCTGAGATCGGTGCAGATCTTTTCGCCGCGCATGCACTGCCACACGATGGCGTTATATACAGGCTTGCTGTTGGTTTGATCCCAAACAACCACTGTTTCACGCTGATTGGTAATACTTAAGGCTGCAATCGCATTAGAAGCGATGCCGCTCTGCTTAAGCAGGGCCTCCGCTGTCTTCAGCACATTTTGATAAATCTCTTCCGGATCGTGTTCCACCCAGCCCGGCTGGGGATAAATCTGCTCGTGGCCCATCCAGTGCTGATGGACAATGCGTCCCTCCGCATTTACTAATAAGCCCTTTGTCCCAGAGGTGCTCTGGTCAAGGGCTAGGATATACGTCTCCACTTTTCCTCTCCAACTCCTTATGCCAGCCGCAAACGTTTACAGCTT
Organism: Bacillota bacterium; assembly: GCA_012837335.1. Classification (NCBI taxonomy): domain Bacteria; kingdom Bacillati; phylum Bacillota; species Bacillota bacterium. The sequence continues at coordinate 66,517 of DURM01000007.1, read as the reverse complement.
TTTAACACTCTGCCGCTTTACCAGCTCAACATTGAGGGCAATTTTTTGAATCGACCGGCCGTTATTGTTTTTTTCCACCAGGCGCTTAACCGCGATTGCACCCAGTTCCTGTTTGTTGACATACACGGTGGTCAACTTCGGATCGGAAATCTCGCAGTAAGGCATATCGTCAAAGCCTACAATGGAAACATCCTCAGGAATTTTTACGCCAAACTCTTTTAACGCACTCATGGCGCCAAAAGCGATGATGTCATTATCGGCAAAAAAGGCTGAGGGCATTTCAGCGCCGCGTCTAAGCAGCGCGAGCATATCGCGATATGAACCGTCCAAGGTCGGTTCAAGCTGATACCAATAGCCAGTGTCTATCTCTAAACCATGGGCAGCCAGGGCTTGGGTAAACCCCTGCTTGCGCTCATTAAAGTTGTTAATAAACACGGAGCTCTGGAGGTAGCCAATGCGCTGATGCCCTTCGTCAATGAGATGCTTTGTTGCCAAATAAGCGCCTTGGACATTGTTGATTAACACAAAGTCCTGGCTCTCATAAGGAAAACAGGAGTCTAAAAAGACCACCGGCTGCTGCAGATTAGTAAACAGAGCATAGTCTTCAGGCAGCATCTCAGTTGCCAGAATCACGTATCCCAGCACGCCGTCCTGCTCGATCTCAGCAATTTGAGATAAATAATCCCCTTCGTCTCTGGTAATGTGGGAAATTAACATCTCCATCTTTGCTGTTCTGCACTGCTGCTCCATTCCCTCAATTAGTTTGGCAAAGAATGGCGTATCGGCGACGACCAGCCCGCTGCGCTTATAAATAATTACACGGATTGCCGTATACTTATTCCGCTCACGAGTTTTTTTATAGCCGAGCTCATAGGCAATAGTCTTGATTCTCGCCCGGGTACTGTCGCTAACCCCCGGTTTGTTGTTCAGCGCGTTCGAAACGGTTGCGGGTGATACATCCGCCAGTTTTGCAATTTCCTGGATGCTTGGTTTTCTTTTCATTAGATCAACCTCAGTTCGAATACTATTCTATCTATAGTTTATCAATTTACTAAAAATACGTCAATATATTTAGTAAATGATTAATCGAAGTAAATTATGTTAGGGAAATCGACATAATCCCAGGCAGCCGCCTAAAACTGTACTAACGCCTGCATAAAACGATCTAAGGTTGGATTAAAACCAATCTTTCCTGCCAGAGGCAGACCGCAGACCGTAACCCTGCCGCTTCCATATTTGGTCGTACCAGCAATAATTCGCTTCGGCTTACCACCCGGCTCGTTTACCTTTTGATAAGTATAAACAAGCGGTTCCAGGTCACTGCCGAGTAAATAACAGTCCGCTGTAAAGTCCAACTGTTCATGCAGCGCGCTGTAAAAATAAGCAAAGTCATCGGGTTTAAACTGCTGCATCAATTCTGACTCTCGATTTACAGCAGCGAAATAAACCGGATTCATCGATTTAGCAGTAAAGCAGTTTTCGCCAAACTTAAATGCAAGGGGCTGCGCTCCTCTAATCACAAGCAAATGGGCTCCCTTTTCAACCTGCTTGATAAGCTCTGCTCGATGTTCCTCAATTTCCTCGGCTGCTGCAATGATCACATCTGCCTGCAGATCATTCTTAAACTCTGCTGCGCTAAGTTCAAGTCGGCTGACTAAGTCAGCGGCGGCAGCGCCAAGATATACTGTTTTCATCTTTTTAGGCAGAGCATGTTTTTGAAATACTTCCAGCGTTAACCGCTCTTGATTAATTTTTTCACCGGTACTGCTGTAAAGGGCAGCATCCAGATACAATAAACTTCGGTCCGCAACCTGAGGAACCTTAAGCCTTACCGTTCCTGTATACGTTGGGGAAACCGCTTTGCCTGTGATGGTTTTGTCAAACGACTGATAAATTCTCTGGTCATCCCGCACAGTGACTATAACCTTGCAGTCCCGAAGGTCTTCTGCAGTATCATTTAACAGCCAAACATCGAGATCTGCCTGGTCGCCGCAGTACACTTTCCACCGATCGGAGCGGAGATTAACCCGCACCGGAACCAGACTTTCCTGGTAGGCAAAATACGCGGGCTTAGGTACGCGGTCAACATCAACCAGCGCCTTCATCCATCCCGACGGCCACGCATCAATCAAGAGGTGCACAGCCGTGCCCACCAGCAGATCAGAGCGTCTGCGAAAAGCATCGGTCATCAGCTTGGTGGCCAGCGCCTGATGCTCTTGGCTGGCTGCAATCCAGTCGCGGATGCTGCTCTGCTCCGGATACCAATCACCGTGCATTGAATAGGTCTGAGCTCGCACAATCCGATTGGGCTGCCAGGGTTCATGTTCATCTTCCGGCAGCCACTCGCGGGGATAGTATTTCTCCATCACCGGATAGTTGTCCAAGCCCTCTGTGCCGTATTCTCCACAGGTCACTTTCCAGCCCTGCTTAACGGCCGGCAGATAGCCCATATGCAGTTTCCCGAGGGGAACACCATGGTTGGTGTACCACATGCAGTAGCAGTGGAAATCGGGCATTCCTTCCAGCGTCGGAGGATCATAGTCGCCTTCCACATTCTTCACGACCCGATCCGGGTTTTCCAGGGCAATAGCTTTCCGGGCTGCGGCAAAAAAGTATTCCAGCTCCTGCCTAAACAAGTGGCGGTGAGCCTTTTCCCGATAGCGGCGGTTGTATTTATGCTTGGGATCCGGATGCTTGCGGATTGCCACCGGCTCATTGATAAACGTGACCATGATGGAAGATGGATGGCTTCTGATTAAACGCTCCATCTCTCCCACCTGCTTGATTGCCTCATAAAACTGATTCCGCCTTAAGGTGCCGAACAGCGGCAGGTCGCACTGGTGCATCATCCCCAGCATATCCAGGTAATCGTAGATTTCCTCCTGAACCGGACGCTGAGTGATGCGGTAATAATTCATATTAGCCAGTTTAGCAATGAGAATATCGTCGATCAGCTGTTCAAAGTCTCCCCGCATCACGCACTGCTGCAGATGCCCCATTTCATTGGCACCTCTTAATATAATGGGCCGATTATTGAGGTAGAGTGTTCCTTTTGGTTCCGCCTCCTCATCCTGATGGAATTTGCGCATGCCAAAATTGCGGTCAAAGCTGTCTAACAGCTCGCCATCCTTAGCAACTTTTACCCGCGCAGTATAAAGCCAGGGCTGATCCGGCTCCCACAGGCGGTAGTCGGAAAAAGGCAGCCGGTAGCGGTAGTAGTTGAGACCGGGTCCGGTATAGGGAACGTCAATCTTCTCAGTCAGCAGTTGACCTCCATCATAATTCCGCGCCCACACGGACAGTTCAAACTTGAAATCTTCCACAACCTGATCACTGCTGCTGGAAAGATCGACCCAGACTTCAATACTATGCCTGTCAATGTCCGGCCGGATAAAAACATCGTGAACAAACAGATCCGCTCTTTCTTCCAGGTACACCTGGTTATAAATCCCGGCTCCCGGTGGGCAGTGATGCCAGCCCGACTCCGGATCATCCCAACCCGGACCGGTGGCAGCGTAGATTTTATCCCCGTCTAACCGCTGATTTTCCTGCACTCCCAGGGTCGGATAGTCATTCTTGACTTCCACCACCAGCACATTGTGTTCTTGAATAAGCTCAGTCACATCAAATTCAAAAGGTGCAAAAAAACCTTCATGCCTGCCGACGCACTTGTTATTGACATAAACATCCGCAGCGTAATCCACACCTTTAAACACTAAATATACTCTTTTCCCAGGAGTTTTCTCGAATTTAAATTCGGTGCGGTAATAACCGGTCCACTTGCCGTCCTCGCCGGCAGGACCCCGATAGTCGGGAATGGTAACCTGCTCCCACTCACCTAAGCCATTCAGCACATTGGTAAACTCATAATCCGCTTCAGTCTGATAGCGAAACTGAAACTCGGTAAGGGACAAGCGGCGCCGCTCCAGAGGTGGCTCCGGAACATGGTTTTCCAGAAACGGCGCATACTTCATCCGCAGTTTCTGCAGCTCATTTTCAAACTGCTTGAGTTTTTCCTGATAGGAAAGCTCGGCAGTGGGATCAGCTATCTCATTACTTGGCTGAAAAAACTGTTTCTCTAAAACAGGCGGTTTAACTTCCTGTACCTGATCATTACTTCCCGGATGCTCAGTCAGGGCAAGATCCGCGAATAAGTCTGCGAACGTATCCTGTGCCAAAGCAATTCTCCTTCCTTAAAGCTCCAGCTTGATCCCATTTTTATAAACATTGTAGCCGGATTCAAGCCCCTCTGCCTTGGGATCAGTGCAGTCCGGCTTTTTATACGTAATTTTATATATATCACCTTGAATATGAACTTGGTCTAAAATAAAGTAATCCAACCCGATATCAATGGGATCAAAGTGAATCCCATCTTCCCGGATATCAATACCGGCAGCGTGAGTCATAATCAGGTTGATGTAAAAAGAGTGGTTGTAATCAGGCTCATCGCTGATGGGCTCGCCGGTTTCGCCGTGGTAGTGCTCAACCAGATAAGGCTTGTTAAGGTCACGATCCCGAAAATGCTGCAGGGAGTACTCCCGAAGATAATAGGCGAATTCCCGATCATAGCGGTGATTGTATCGCTTGCTTTCCAATCCGATCGCGTCAATAGCAACCCCGGTTGTGTAAGGCCACGATGGTCCGCACCAGACACAGCCGTTTCTACCCTTGATAAACCGTCCCATCCATCCCCCTTCCGGGCGGTACGCTGGACATTCCCTAGAAACCGATGGGAATGGGCTGTTCGTGTGGAAATGATCTGGATCAAAGAGTTTTTCCAGGGCCCCTAAATGCTCTTCCGCTGTGATTTGAGCCCAATGGGGATAAATGCCCACAATGTTCTTGACCATCGCCTTTTCATCTGTTTCATGGTGGAGATCATAGAAAAATTCGGTTTCCTGATCCCACATTTTGGTGAGAACATCATTTTTAATAGCCTCAGCCTTGGCCCTGTACTGCTCACTATCCGGATCGCCAACCGCTTCGCACAATCTAGCTGTTCCCAGCACATTTTGGTAGTGGTAGATGGAGCGGTCTACCCGCTTCAGATGGGTATAGGTTTCTGGATCCTTGGGATTATCCGGGTAATTGTGGAAATACCAGTAGCTTGGCTGATATTCCTTGCCGGTGCGGTTGTGCTTAACCTCGACATGGAGGTTGTCGTCTCGGGAATAAACCCGGTCGGCGTTAGCGATTACTTCCTTAAGCCTGGGCAGAATTTTCCTGATGAACTCTTGATCGCCGCTGACCAAATAGAACTGGTAGATTGCCCAAATGCCGTAATTGGCAAATGAGTGGAGCCGGCGGTCTACATACGCGGAGCAGAACAGGCCATTCTCCTCTAAGTTATTGACCATGTTTTCGATCATTTCATAAACAAACTTCTGGTTTAAATGCCAGCGCATATCCACGATATGGTGTGGTGTGGATAAATTAATTAATTTGGCAAATCCCCACCCGCGGCTGGAAAGGGGCGCTTTCGACTTCTTGTGCGACCGCCCTTCATACATTACCGCGCCCTTAAGAAATCCGTAATCAGGCTGGGCCAGATTGTGGCGGAGGATGAACCAGCGGTAATACCAGGTTTTGTTTAAAACCGGATCGCTGGAATCGAAGTAGGGAATTGCATCGAAAAAGCGCTGGTATTCTCTATTCTGCCTTTCAATATAATCCTGATCGCCGCTGAAATAGGTTTTCACTTTCTGAATTAAGTCGGCAGTGGTTTCAGTTTCCAGATTTCCTACCGCAGCGCAGACCACAAAATCCACACTTTCCCCGGGGTTCAGCATTAACGGATTAGCTTCTAAACCAAGATCAGTTTTCACCGCTGCTCCCACTGCAAAGCCGTGATCGGTCTTAGGAGAGCGGAAGATCATGCACTCCGATTCAGCGTCGTACTCAGCTTCGCAGAGCTCTGCCCCTACTTCTAAAGCAATTTCAATGGGTCTGCCCGTTTTGTTAGTCCAAGTTTGGCAGGATACAGCGCAGTCATCTAAAGTTATAAATTTGGTTTCGGAAAAGGTCACCCGACTGCTGTCCAGCTCCATTGTGAGCATACTGGGATACCAAACCGTTTCCGCCGCTTCATAGTCCTGAACAGCGCTGCATTTTACGCGATATAAACCTGTTAAATTGATGGTATGGATAAAATCAATCCGTCCTACAAAGCCCGGTTCTTTATCTAAGTAATCGGCAAACAAGCGCTTGCCGGTAGGACCCAGCAGCAGTTTGCCGGGTCTGGTCCGCAGAGTGCGGCCTTTATAGGAAAGATGCTGATTGATCATGATGTCACGCCTTTCACTTAAGATGATCCATGGTCTTCACCATAGTAATCACAAACTTCGTTTCCGGAGCGCGCCTGCCCGCATTGGGAAGGTCGCTCATACTGCCATCTTTACCGTTTGATTCTAAATCATAGTTATTAACCCGATCTTTGGTCTGGAAAACCAGCCGCTCTAAACTATGGACTGATGTATTAAACCGGTAGGTTTTTGCAATCAGCTCTTCTTCTTCACAGCTGATCCAAACTGCAAACTGATTGAGCACACAGTCCGCTTTAATAGTAATCCCATAAACCTTATCTACTGCAAAGCTGTGGATCTGGTGGTACACGCCATTTGCTTTAACAAAGAGATTGTAATCCGGCTTAAAGACTATTCTGACCGGCGTCGAGCCTCTGCCATCGGTTAGATCTAGATACAACCCCGCTTCGCCGATTGTGTTAGGAATGATCTCAGTCTGAAGGGTAAGAACCACTGATTCCGGAAATACCCGCTCGGCGATGGCTTTATCATAGGGATCACTATCCCGGATTACTAAACCCTTGCTGTCCTTACAGCAATTGATCCGGCACCAGCTCGGAGCGTAAATGTTCCATTTGGGAATGTTCGGATCGCTGAAATCCTCATCTATGGGCTCGGTTTCTTCACCGGTAATGGGCACCGGTACCCTGCAGACCCAGATATCCTCTTTATTCATGCTGTAGGTAACCCACAAATGTCCGTCCATGGGCTTAGGAAAGCCTTCACAGATTCCCCGCACATACTGGGGACCCAGATTCTTGGCCCAGCCTTCATAGCGGGTAGGCGGAACGAAAGGGGTCAGAGTCAGCAGCTGATCGAAATTTTCACCATCATCGCTGGTAACAACTGCCAGCGGCCAGCGGTGCATGCTGTCAGTGGATGGATTGTAAACCAGAGCATACCTGCCGTCTTCTGTTCTTTCGCCCCAGATCTTTCCGGTTGAAGTTTCAATCGATGTGCACCTAGTATAATCGCCCCAGCTCTCTCCACCATCCTCACTGATATTGACATCGGCGTGCTTATAAAGTCCGACTACACGCTGATCCGGCAGAGTATAGAAACAGAATGCCTGCCGGCTGGACTGACTAAAGAGCTCGGTATCGAAGCGCTGCTCTTCCCACCACTGCCGAACTACAAGTTTATTGCCGAGCAGCTCATCACAAGCTGCAATAAAGCCCGGATCGCCGCTGGTTTGATAAAATGGAAAATCGATGTGCTCAGGCTGGAAACCACCGTATTCGTTATAGCGGATCACATAAACCGGAGAGAAGGTAAAGTCTGCGTAGACTTCCCGTACCACCCGGGCAATGCCCCAGCCATTGTTGGGACTGACCTGTTTCCTAGGGGAAACACCGTAAAATCCTAACACCAAAAGCCTGCCGCTGTTGGTAACATAAAAGCCCATCCGCTGGTGCATGATGGCAGTATCACCGGGCTTTAACAGCTCCTTTTCCGGACCGGTATAAACCCCTTCCGGCAGGGGAAATTGGGGAAAGATCACAACCGGCTTAGACCACTTTTCTCCATCTCGGGACCAAGTCAAAAGCGTATGGGATGGCGGTTCATGCTCGCTGACCGGATTGCTGAGATACTGAACCCAGAAATGATCGTTCCACCAGCAGAGCATCGGCGCGTGGTTGTAGGTCCAGCCGTAATCCTCCTGGGATTCAGGAAACTCTCGGTTGGCCCGCATTACCTGATAGTTTTTGGCACCGATGGCGCGCCTTAAGGCTCCGTCATAGAAGCGGATATCTGCTTTTTCGGAGCCGATATAGCGGATTGGCTGCCTAGCCGCAGTTCTCCGGCGGTAGTCCACCCTCATCTTCCTTTCCTGCTTCAGCCAAGATATTTTGCCAGCACTTCATCTACTTTCACAACTTTTCCGGTCCGCATCGACTCATCGATTGCTTCCAGCACCGCAATCGTCCGAATCCCTTCCTCCAGATCCGGCTTTGGTGTTTTGCCCTGAAAGAGACAGGAGGCAAATTCTTCAATATAATTCTGGTATTCTCCCGCGTGGTGAGTCTCCGCTTCAAACCGGAAGTAATAGCCATGCATTTCGTCGTAGGTGTGCAGTTCTGCCGTTTTCTTCACCGGAGGGAAATTGGTGTAATACTGAAGCTTTGGGTATCCAGCGCGGCTGATTCCCTTCGTGCCTCTGAGAGTGCAGCTGATGGACTGCTCCACCGCGCTGCCCAGAGTTGGCGCCGCATAAACGCCGGCTGCGCTGGCGCAGATGCCGCTAGTGCTCTTCAAAACCGCTTTAATGGTATCCGGTACTGTCAGCTTCCATTCTTTGGTGTTGGCGCTGACTACTCCCACCGCGTAAACTTCCTCCACATCCGGCAGATACCAAGCGGCCAAGTCAACCGCGTGGTTCATAAAATTGTACAGCCACGAGAATCCGGACTGATGGCTCCAGCTTTTCTGGAGAAACCAGCGGGAATCACTGATATAGTGGGTCTCAATTGTTACAAGCTCACCGTGCTTACCCGCCAGATAATCCTGGCGCTGCCGCACCATCGGCTCAAAATAGCGGGAGCTCTGACCCACAAAGACCGCCTTCCCGGTCCGCTTCTGCACTTCCAACAGCTCCTTGGCTTGGCTTAAATCCACAATCAGGGGTTTGGTGCAGATCACATGTTTTCCCGCTTCGAGTGCCAGCTTAATATGGGCAGCGTGAAGCTGGTCGGGAGTGTAAATTCCGATTACATCTATTTCTGGATCCCGCAGCATGTCCTGATACGAGGTTGTGTATTTGGTAAGTCCAAACTCCTCTGCCCGCTCTCGGCACATCTCTTCATTAATATCGCAGATATTGCCCAATTCCCACATCTCACTCTGGAGGCAGGCAGAAATAATGCTTCTGCCTTCCCCCAAACCCAATACACCTAGAGTCAGCTTATCTGTCATGGTTTTCCCTCTTACTCGTTTTTAATAATCCTGCCGTTATCAAATAAGAATCTAGCAGTTACCTTACCTTCAGGAGAATAGGTCTCGCTCCAGCCTTCCGCAATGCGGCTGCGGTAGCGGCCCACAGTCTTCAGCTGGTTATTGGAATAATAAGTTTTATAGACAGCTGTATTGTCCTTTAGATACTCCCATTCCCAGATTTTATCTCCCAACTCAGAATAGTGGACATAGCGGTTTTTCCTGACCCCATACTCATAAGTGCACTCGGTCATCAGCTGTCCGGACGGATAATACCATCTTTCTTCACCATGGAGGAGAAAACGCCCGTCCTCAGCAAATCCGCCGGAATAGACACACTTAACCTGTCCGTTTTCGTATTTTTCCGTATAAGTCTCCACATCCCGCAGTTTGGCTGCCCGCTCGTACATCAGTTCCTGATCATCAGGAATGGTCGGTTCCGCATCGTCCAACAGCCAGGCTTCATTAAAGCAGAGGTGGAGACTGGGGCGGTTGTTGGAAGTAATAATGTGAATCAGTCCATCCGGCGACTGGCGGCAGACCGCATATCCTATGGTGTGGGACCCGCCTAACTGGTTGGCATCCTGCTTCTTGTGCTGGGTACCCCATAATTTCTTAAACTTCCAAGTTTTTCCTTCGTCCTCAGAATAAGCAGCGTAGGAACCCCACTCGTCGGGGCCTGCTTCCCGGGGTCTTTGACCCTGTTTGTTCTGGAAATCTCCGCACATAAACAGCCGTCCGCTCTGAAGCCTAATGATGCAGGGTCTCTGCCCCGAAGACATGGCGGGAAAGGGAGTTTTACTCACTTCCCAGGTATCGCCCCGATCCCCGGAGATACCTTGGGGCATATAGCCATCAATAGCAGTGTTTTTTCCACCCACAGCCAACAGCCGCCCATCTTGTAACTCCACTACTGTGCTGTGTCGGCCTGGAGTCTTGCCCTGAGGCACTTCCCAGTTAAGCAAATCTTTGGAACGGTACAAAACCGAAGCGGACTCGCCCCGCACATCACAGGCTAGGTAATAAAAACCGTCCTGGGCGTGCACGACAGTGTTAATCGGCTGGCGCATCACCTGCTCCGCCTTCTCCTTAAACTTGGGAAACTGCACTTCACTCCAGGTTGCGCCGCTGTCTTTAGAGTAGATGAACTGGAACGGAAACGCATTTTCCAGCTCCGGCCAGCCCCAGAAATGGTAGATGGTGCCATCAGAATCAGTAAACAAGAGGGGCGCATGGTCATTAACTGCCACGGGATTCACGAAGATATCCGGAAGCTCCCACTCATCGGCACCATACCGGAGCCTTGCGGCAATCAGCCCCACCTCTGCGTCGTATTCCCAGTAGGATGAGTAAAAAGATACGATCAAATCACCATTTGGCGCCACATCAAATCCCGGAGAATGGTTGTGGTGCCGCAGCAGCGGATTTAAGCCGAATGCTCGAATCGCTTCGGACGAAGCGGTATCCGGCGGAATCGGAAATAAGAACCGCTTGCGGAAATAAGGAACATCCCCGCGGATTTTACCCATCGGCGGGTTTTCTTTTACATGCAGACTGAGGGGGGCAGTAACCTGCCTGCCGTTGGTCACGGCAGGTTGTCCCTTGATCACGCGGAAACCAATATTGTGGCGCCCAAAATCATTGTGGATATCATCTGGGTAGTGGCGGTAGTTCGGCGCCATCGACGCCCGCATCCACACTTCGGTGTGGTAAGTATTAAACCGCTCCGGATTGTCTAAAAATCCGCCCCTGACAACTTTAAACATGCCTCCATCGGGCCCTGCGGGATCAATCTGATCCTCTTCCGAGTAGACATCGTACCAATCAAAACACCACTCCCGCAGATGCAGGTCGCACATCCGGTCAAGGCCTAATTTGCGGCTGTTTCGTGCACAGTACTCCCACTCTGCTTCTGTCGGCAGACGGTAGAACTCACCGGTTTTTTCCGTCAGCCAGCGGCAGAATTCATCCGCCTCATACCAGCTGACCCCAATCACATAACCCATATAGTTCTCTACATCCGGCTTTTCACCGTACCTTTCCAGATAAAAGTGCGCAAACAAGTCGTATTTAATCGGCTCCTGCGAGATCGCAAAATCGCTGGTAAGGGTTACCTTGTGGCGAGGCAGCGCATCTGGTCTGTCTTTCAGATCACCGCCACCCCGCTTATACTCGCCGGCCGTTACTTTCACCATCTTTAGATCAACCATCTTCTTTTCCTCCATCACCATTCTCAGCGGTAGATCCCATATTCCCGCACAATCTCCAGAGCTTTGAGGTAGTTGTCGGTCTTAGCTCCATACTGAACTGAATTGGTGGAGCCGAAAATAAATCCCCCTCCCGGCATTAAAAACTCTAACGCCGACCTAACCTCCTGCTCCGTCTCCGCCAGCGTACCTTCAATTAAGGTCTCGCACTGGATTCCAGTCCAGAGCGTGAGAATATCACCATACTGCTCCTTAACCCGCCGGGTATCCATACCCGCCGTTTCTTGAATCGACTGGTATCCCTGATAGCCAGCTGCTGCAAAATCATCGAGAATCGCCCAGATATTGCCGCAGCAGTGGAAGAAGGGAATCATCCCGTGAGCTGCGATTTCCCGGTTGACTTCCGCAATCAATGGCAGATAGATGTCCCGGATTACTGCAGGCGACATGATTGTAGAAGTATTCATCCCGAAATCTTTCCCCTGCATGCAGATTAACACCTTGTTTTCTGCGCAGTGCTTGATCAGCTTTTTATTGTACGCTAAGGCGTAATCACGCACTTTCTTGATCTGTTCCGGAGCAATTAGAGGCAGAATCAGCTGATGCTCTTGATCGCCGCCAAAAACATTCATCAAACAGTCGTAGATATCGATGCCGCGGAATAAAACCACTTTCTCATCGCCGTATTTAGCCCCGAAATAATCGACGAGCTCGAAGATAGAATCGTCCATCTGATCCAAACTGGCAAAAAGCCTTGCAAGATCCTCGTCAGTAACCTGCTCCCGGGCAGGCTCCTTATTATCGATGCACATGATTGAATCATTGCTGGCCGCATATTTATAAATTCGTCCCCGGGAATCCTCCCACACACCCTCCCCGATTCTGCGGGGAGGGTCAGGATGGATATAGCCTCGCGGCGGTACTAGATCAACGGTAATGATGTCGTAATCCAGTTTCTTGATCAGCTCTTCATAGTCGTGCTTATAGCTGCCCACAACCTCGTCTCGTCTGCCTTCCCAAATGGCAATCGTTTCATCGCGGCGGTTGCGGTAATAAGTATGGCGGCCGATAATCCTACTGACATGATCGTGATCGATGCCCCATTCTCCCACCGGAACCCGATCTGGTTCCTGATGGGCAATTGTTTTCAGCACTCTTTCTTTAGAAGTCACTCGGCACCGCCTCCACTCATCTATTCTGTGTACAGCCAATCTAAGGTTTCCGGACCATCTTTGGCATACTTGCCGGCTGCATCCGCCAAGTTGACGGTTTTTGGCACAATGCCTATAACCAGAAAGCTTCCGGTACCTAAGTACAGCTCATGGACACCCTTTTCATACTGCAGGGCATGAATATCGACAGCCGGGCAGTCAGAAGCGAGCACCGCATTGCCGAACTGGACTTTAAATCCGCCCCGATCATCTGCGTGAGCATTGGTTTCCAGTTTCGGCGCCTGCAGCCACTTCTGATCCTGGTCCTTGATATATCCAATTAAGATCTGGCTGTCTTCTTTCAACTCCAGCTTAATTTCTGCCCCTTTACTGCGGCAGGCTGCGTGGCTTAGGCGGATGCCGGTCATGCCGTCCAGGGGCGGAATAACCGCCTGGATTATCTCCCGTCCATCCTTAAACAACCTGCTGCCAATCCGCACCGGGCACAGTTCCCACTCCGGACTTAACAGCTCAAATTCTGCTTCCGGAAGCTTTTTCACCGGCTGATCCCCAGCTGCAAACTGCGGCAGCTCACCTGCTTTCAGCCGCGCGGCATTGCGGACAAAGTTCTCATATTCCTGCTCATATTCAGGCAGGCATTGCGACCAGTGGTAATACCGCTCCCCATCGGGGAAAGGAATCTTGCGGTGGGTGGTCTGAAGGCTGTTGGCATAAAGATAGGTATCTTTGGTAAGCTCAGTCACTCTGCGGTAAGCTTTCAGACTCTCTGCCATCCAATCTGCCGCCTGCTCGAGCAGATCAAAATCCCCTTGGTAATTCTCGTCCATGGTGTATTTGTATTTTAAAATCAGCATTCCCGCTTCCAGTTTAGCGCAGTAGAATTCAGTGAGATAATACAGGGCTTCAATATCTGTCTTAATCCGCACCAACTCCGGATCGGGGTTGGTTAAACTTTCTAAAGCGCTGTTGATGCTGGCGAGAGCTATTTTGGCATCGGCTTTTACTTCTGCGATAGTATCATAAGGCGTTTCACCGATATGGGGCTGCCCCGCCACTTCGTTGGTGATGTAGTCATCGGGCTGCTCGCCCCGACGGGCGACTGAATTCCAGAGCTCCCGGTTCGGGCCATAGCGGTTGACATTGGTGATTTGGCTCATGGTCATGCCGAGGCTGAAAGTCTGGCGGTTGCCTTCGGTAATACCGATCCGACCCAAAATCTTTGGAGCAATATGGCCGGCGCTTTCGACAGCCTGCCGCAGCTGCTCTGCTCTTTCCAGTTCTAACCCATAGTGCTCTGCCAGGCGCTTGGTCCAGTAGAGAGCTTCTGTTTGCTCATTCCGCTCCGGATTCCACGCGTAGCGGAACCACGCTTCGTACCACAGCCAATCCCGATCCAGCTGCAGAAGACGCGGTTCGGCCTTGTCCGGAGCGTAGGGCCAATCCCAATAAAAGAGCGGGTAAAGATGGAGTCCATTGCCGCCAAGCTGGTATTTAGCCGACTGCATGCATTTAAGAATATAATTGGCAGCTTTAAAGCGAAACGGCTCCAAGTTGGCCAGCACGTGAACATTGATGATGTGGGTCGATTTCATCTTGCTCAAGGCCGCGTGCTGCTTGTGCCAATTGCCCCGCTGATAATAAGTAGTGAGGCTTTCCCCATTGTATTTCCACATCGTATAGAGATTGGAGTACTGCTCCGCCGCTCCCTCAATTGCTGCAAAGGGATCGCAGTCGTGGGCGCGGAGAATAATCGGCGGCTCTTCTGTCAGTCCCGCTTCCTTAATGCCTTCTCTCACAGCAGGAATGATCGTATCCACAAACCACTCCGTTTTATTGTCATAGCCCCGGAGAGCTTCCCCAAGGCACACCATCAAACCAATTCTCGGGAAGGACTTGATGAATTCAACAATTGACTTCCGGGTATAATCCGCTACTAGGGGATGAATTCGGCTCTGCCGCTGCTCCAGGCCGTGCTTTACCGCAAATGGATGGGGAATGTGAATGTTGTAGAACTTCAAAACCACCCAGATGCCGCGGCGGTCGCACTCTTCGGTCAGCCAGCCGAACATCTCCCGGTTGAGCTCGAACTCTTCATCCGTTACTTCCAGCGCCTCCGGATAATCCGCGAGCTTAACCAAGGAGGAAAAGGGATGGCCGCTCCACAAGTAAAGCACATTGCAGCGGTACTCAACCATGCGGTCCAGCAGCTTTAACCACATTTCCCGATCATAAAACCAGGGGAACCGATCCGGAGTAATCGGATACTCATAAGTAAGCCGCGGCGGTTCAATCTTGGTTTTCTGCAGACCCAGGCAGGGTCCCCTCAGTTTAAACTCAGGAGCATCATAAAACGCCAGATTAGCGGGAATCCCGCCTGCTGCTTCAATCCGCTCCGCCAATTCCAAACAGCCATACAGCGCCCCAACATCATCTCCACCGACAACAGCGGTTAATAATCCGGGACAAGTAGTGAGATAAAACCCTTCCCGTTGGGGTTCCTGTCCATGGTAAATCAGGATTTCTTCTGCTTCGAGCCAAGCTGTAAAGGGATCTGTTCCCCTGCAGCCGATGTAAATCTTCTCGCCCGGAAAATCCCGATAGCGGTAGTAATCTTGATCTAAAACTCCTCTTTCAATCGTATAACCCGCGCTTGCAAGCGCTGTTTCCAGATAAGTAATTCCAAATTCGATCCGCTTGTTTTTTTCAGCACTAGTTAGAATAACTGCTTGTTTCATTCCCCTCTCCCCCTTTGCTGACCGAATCAATTATCCATAATAAATGCATAGCTCTTTGCATCAAGTTTCAGGTTAGCCACTGCCGCATCGTTCAGGAGATCAGTGTAAGTCCCGCCGAGTTCAAACTCGACTGCTTCCTGGCAGAAATTGAAGATACAGTAGACTTTCCGGCCTGCATATTCCCGAACAATTACTTCCACACCCGGCAGTACCGGAAATGGCACCTGGGTAATTTTCCCGTCAGCAATGATCAGCTGGGCTAAAGTTTTCATCAGATCACTGGCCAGCGCCGTACCGAGATAATAAGCGCGACCCCTGCCATAATTATTTCTGCTGATCACGCCGGTACCTTTCCTGAAGGTGTCAGCGTAAAAACCAATGATCTCAGCTCCATTTTCCTCTAGGGTCTCGGTCCAATATTTATTAGCACCCTGATATTCCTTGTCACCAACAGTCACAGCAATCTGAGAAACAGTGCGCTCAAAGACCGGCTCCACTTCGCCAACTCGGATGCCGAATAAATCGGTCAGACCGCAGGGGAGCGATTCAGCAATGCCCACATTGTACTCGTTTTTAATGCCTGCCAGGAAGGTGGACAGCAGAATGCCTCCAGCATTCACATAGTCTTTCAACCGCTGTTTAAAGCGGCCGTCCATCACCGCCGGGGTCGGTACAATCACCGCCTTATAGCCGCTGAGATCTTCCTCACAGCTGACTACATCCACACCGACGCCAAGGCTGACAAAAGCATTATAAAGCTCGCTGCAGAATTTGACATAATCAAAGTCCTTAGCAACAGGTTTAATCTTAAGGGCCCATAAAGCGTCATAGTCAAAGCATAAAGCCACTTCGTTCTTAAATGACGAGTTTTTCAGAATCTCTCCCAGTTTTTTAAGATCAGCTGCTGCTGCCTGCACTTCGTAGAATTTGCGGCGGGGAATGCCGTCAATATCCACAATCGCATAATTCAGCTGTTCTGCTCCGAAGGGGAAAGTCCGAAACTGAAAATGGGCAACCAGCTCAGCGCCGGAAGCAAATGCGTGCATCGCTGCCTGCTGCAGGGCTCCCGGATAGTGCTGGAGCCTTCCTGCGCCCCAAGCACCATGGCCGCCGCCGGAGACAAACTCCATCAGCCAGAACTGCTCGCCGCGGACCCCTCGGGCATGGGCATAGGGAAATGAATCGACTTCCCGATCTCTGATGCTGGGGTAATAATCGAAAGCGTATCTATCCAGTTCCTGAAACGCTTTGTAATAATTGATGCTGTTAGTAGCCACCCCTGTGGCATTGGTTGTGATGACTTTATCGGTGTATTTGCGCAGCGCTTCCGTTTGGATATTTTGGTACTCGATATTGGAATCACTGCAGAACCGTTCAAAATCTAAACGCAGCGATGGGTTTTCAAAAAAGGCCGTGATTGCCTGGTTGGTATTGGGCTCGATGGAATTGACCGGCGGATTGATCTGGCCGAAATGATCGTAGGTCTGCCCCCAGAAAATCGTGCCCAGCTTCTGGTTGAGCTCATCGATGGTCCCATATTTTTCTTCCAGCCAGCCGTGAAACTTATCCCGGCAGACAGGGCAGCGGCAGCGGCCGGTGCCCTCCTGCGCCAATTCGTTATCTATTTGAAAAGCAAAGACATGGGGATTATCGCGATAATGCTTCCCGATTGCCTCAGCTATTTTCCGAGAATATTCCCGGTAAACCGGGTTGTTGTAGCAGTAGCTGCGCCTGCCGCCGAAAGGCCGGGTCATGCCCCGGTTATCCACATACAGAATCTCCGGGTGCTTCTCTACCAGCCAAGCGGGCGGGCAGGCAGTTGGGGTGCAGATAATGGTCAGGATACCGAGCTGCCCCAGCTCTTCGATAACCGGATCCAACCAGTCAAATTCATACTGGCCTTCCACCGGCTCAAATTTGCACCAGGCAAACTCGCCCATGCGGACAAAGTTGATCCCCAACTCCTGCATCAATTGAATGTCCTGCTCGATCTCAGCTCGCTGTTTATGCTCAGGATAGTATGAAACTCCGTATTTCATCTTGGACTCCTTTTCTGTACTAACCTTTAAATGATATTTCTTCCAGCTCTGGTTTGGGCACTGGGGCATCCAATTCCAGCACAACAATTGTGTCCGGAGGTGTGATCTGATCTGGAGATAAGGAGATTTTAATTCCTCCCTCTGTCTGCTCAAACTCTACCTGTTCACCGCCGATTGTTTGACAGCTGACAATCTTCTGCTCCAGCGCAGGCAGACGCAGATCCTTAAACTTGTCGTAATCGAGAATATGCACATAAATTTTATGATCCTTATAAGTGCTGCCGTATACCTGATCCACCGGCTGGAACGGACCGCCGCGGGTGCCGTAGATACTTTCACCATTTGCCCGCATCCATACTCCAATTTCCTCCAGTCTTTCCACAACCTCAGGCGGGAACAGCCCGTCTCGATCAGGGCCTACGTTCAAGAGAATATTGCCGTCGCGAACCCACACATTGACAAACATTCTGATTGCATCATCAAATTCCATCACCGGATCATCAGGAATCCAGCCCCAGGAGGTGCCGCTGCAGATGCACAGACATTTTTCCCATGGTACCGGAATTATGCCGCCGGAAATCTCATGGGAGCCTTCATCACAGTAGAAATCCCCTTCCCAGCCCGAGCGGGGGTTAATTACAACCTTGGGATTGATCTCCCGCACCATCTGGTTAAGTTTGATCGGTTCCCACAGCCAAGCCGCATCCGGGTCGTGGTTTTTGTGAGCCAGCCAAGCGCCGTCATACCAGAGAATATCAATCGGCCCATAGTTGGTCATCAATTCCCGGACTTGATCGTAGCACTGCTTTTTCATCAAGAGAGCGTTGTCCAGAAGCTCTTTTGGCTGAAAATAGCCGGGGAAGCGCCAGTCCATGGGCGAATAGTAGAGCCCAACCTTGAGGCCGGCTCTGCGGCACGCCTCTACATACTCCTTGACAAAATCCCGTTTGGCGGCTGAATTCATGCTGGTAAAATCCTGGTAGCTGCCGGGGCTGTCCCAAAGCGCAAAGCCGTCATGGTGGCGGGATACCATCACCATGTAGCGCATACCCGCATCCTTGGCAATCTGAGCCCATTGATCCGCATCAAAATGCTGAGGGTTAAATTCCTGCGCCAATTTTCTGTATTCTTCCGCAGGGATTTTCTCATTGTGCATTACCCATTCGCCTCTGCCGAGAATCGAATACAGCCCCCAGTGAATAAACATGCCGAACTTGGCATCCCGCCACCAGACCAAATCCTCTTCGCTGAGTTTTAATCCGGGATGCTTTACCCCTCCCAAGCTCTTAAACTGAATGCTGCTTTTCAGCATTGACTTCAGCTCGTCACCGGTCATTTCCCGAACATATGGTTTTGTCATACCTTCTTTCCTCCACTTTTCTAATAACTGGTTTCTATAGTAGTGAAAAGAGCTAGACTGTTCATCTAGCTCTTTTCATTTTTAAATTAAAAGTCAAATGCTTTCTCCTTCACTTATTGGCCTAGTACTGAATCCAATTCTGCTTGAATTACTGGTGTCCACTGATCAATGTAAGCCGAGATACTTTGGCCGTCAGTAACAACTGCGTTATGGAACTTAGTCCACCAATCCCAGTCAGCCATCTTGATCGCCATCTTCAGGTACGGTGCCAGCAGGCCTCTAGCGTTACCGAGCATCCACTGCCAGTTTTCAAATGTTTCCATATCCTGGATGTAGTTGCCGTGACCCGGTGATACGTACCACCAATTGTCTTCCCACGCGCTCATATCTGCGATGTAAGGTTCACTTAAACCGAAGAGCGCTTTAGCAACTTCGATTACGCCTCTTGGATTCTCAACGCCAAGGGGAATAACACCCATCCACTGACTCCAGATGTCGACCAGGTGCTCATCGCTGCCCGGTCCTTTTGGCGGCGGAACAATACCGAAGCGATCGGTGGAGTTTTGACCAACGTTCGGCAGGTCATGGACGTAGTAGTAACCCATTGCAAAGTTACCATCCCGACGCTTGCCCCAATAGTCAGCGTTAGCTACGCCTTCTCTGAACAATCCAACTGCGAACTCGAGACCCTGCAGTGATTTTGGATCGTTAAGGGCAAACTCGATCTTGCCGTTGGCGTTTCTTTCAAAGGAGCCGCCGAATGAATAGACTGCGTGAGTATAGAATCTCTGGGGATCCACATATAATCCCATTTGGTCGATAACGCCGTCGCCGTCTGTATCCTTGGTTGCTTTGCGGGCAATGTCAGCCATTACTTCATAGGTCCACTCGCCATTCTCGTACAGCTCATAGAGGTTAGGCAGGCCTTCCCGCTCGAATAAATCAATGTTCCAAATAATACCAACAACTTCCCGCTGGAAGTTCAGCGCTTCAAAACCGTAGACATGGTTGCCGAAAGTATAGCCGGGATTGCGAACGTCGGATTTGAACAGATCTGGATAGCCTTCATAGAAGTCGTCTTCCAGTACATCTTCTAAAGGAGCGAGAGTTCCCAGGGAAGCTTGAATCGCCATTCTTTCTTCTTCTAAGTGAGTGAAGTGGAACGGCAGATCTCCCGCCATCATGTGGGTTACCAGGAATGATTGGTCACCAAACCACTCGCCGGGCTCAACCCATTCGATCTTGCAGTTAAACATTTCCTCAATTTCTTCAATGTGCGCTTGAAGCAGTGAATCTGGACCGTACCAGTCAAACTCGTTTCTCGGTCCAAGTGGAGTTACACCCCACCAGCGAGTTTGGAATTTCAATGTTTCGCCATTGAAATCAAACTCCTGATTGGCTGCTGCGAATCCGCTGGCCATAACTAGCGCGATCACCAGGATCAAACTAGGAACCAGCATTTTTCCCTTTGTAAACATAAATAGACCTCCTCCTTAATTTTTGTTTTGAATCAGACTCATCCCTAACGATAAGTCTGATAGTGCAGCCTTGACAGTTTTGTACTTTCCGCACTAAATCCGACGCTGATCTCCAGCCAACTTTTTTAGTCAATTTTTAGTTAGCATTTACTAAAACAACACGCATTTTTTACCTTCATCTAAATTATATGCGTCTCCAGCTAAAAAATCAAGAGCATCTTTCCCAATTACTTAATATATAACACCGTTTCTTAACCTCTAAATTTTAATGATTTTACCTAAAATAGACTGGTCAAAGCCCCGATATGTTTGGTCAAAATTTAGGTGGACAGTTTTATTCAAATCCATTTCACCAGTATGCTGCACCACCTCTGGATAAACCGAAATCTTCGATCCGGTTGCGCAGTAAACTGGAATCCGGGACAGCTCCGCTTTGACATCCTTTAACATCACCGGTCCTACAATCACTTCACCGGTCCAAAAATCGGTCCACTGACCTGCCGGCAGATAAACATTTCTGATTCCTTCCGGATTCAGGATCGGCGCAATTAAGAGCTGATCACCACAGTAGAACTGATCATCGATATACCAGCAGAATGGATCATCATAATGATGGAAAATCAAAGCCCGCAGGACAGGATAACCGCTGCTGACCGCCTTTTTGCCCTGCTCATCCAGATACGGAATCAGAGCATAGCGGAGTTTCAGCCACTCCCTCACCAAATCGCTTACTTCCGGATAGAGATAAGGTTCCCGGGGATTAGTGCCGTGATAGCGCATGTGGCTGGTAAAAACGCCTACTTGAGTCCAGCGCAGATACAATTTTTCATCGGGCCAGCTGTTCATAAAATCCGGAAGTCCATGAAACCCTCCCACATCATGGCTCCAAAAGGCAAATCCGGAAACACCGATGTGCAGTCCCGACCGAATTGTTCCCGCCAGACCATCCCAAGTGCTGGCGCAGTCCCCGTTCCAGTGCACTGGATACCGCTGGCATCCTGTCCAACCGGCCCGCGCCCAAATTATGGCCTGATCCCGGCCTTTAGTCTTTTCTGTAATATCGAAAGCTGCTTTCTGGTACAAAAGAGCGTAGAGATTGTGGAGTTCCTCACCGCTCATGCCGTTAAAAAACTCAGCGTTGGAATCAATCATCTCACCAAAGTCAGTTTTGATTACTTCAGCACCCAAATCAAAAAGATTTTTCAAAAGCCCCTGGTACCACTTAACCGCTTCCGGATTGGTAAAATCAATCCGGCCGCCGTATTCTACCGCGCCGAAGTTGGAAGCATCCCCTGAAGCAGCCCGCTTCCGGGGCAGATAGCCATTTTCGATGGCCGTCTGGTAATGCTTCGTTTTCTTCGCAACATTTGGAGTCTGCCACAGCGAGATTCTGATCCCCATGTCCCGCATCTGACCCATGTAGCCCTTGGGATCGGGGAAGGTTCTTTCGTTAAACTCCCACTCGCACTGCCAATCTTTCCGGAACCATCCGGTATCAAGGTGAATTACATCGCAGGGATATCCGCCTTCCCTCAGCTTACGGGCGATATCCAGCGTTTCTTCGGCTGAAAAGTAGGTCATGCGGCTCATCCATACACCATATGACCATAGCGGCACATTCCGGGGATATCCGGTTATCTGCCAGTAACCGCGAATAATCTCAGCCGGAGTCTCGCCTCCGATAAAAAACAGATCCAGAAGATCTGATTCAACCAGCCCTTGAGCCGCTCTGGTTGAGATATCGGCCAGAGAAAGCCGCACATGGTAGGAAGTCATAATTAAGAGTCCATAACCGCGGCTGGAAAGGTAAAACGGAATGTTTTTATAAGCCCTGCGGCTGTTAGCACCGGCCGCATCCTCATTTTCTAAAATAATGGTTTGTCCGGAAAGGTTCATGCCCAAAAACCGCTCGCCGGTTCCGGCAAACTTTTCATCCGGTCCTGCGTACAGCGAAAACACAGAGCGGTTTGGTTTAGAATCACGCTCTACATAGCCCAAGCTGGCGGAATCGATGTGCCCCGGTGAAAAAGTATCATAAGCCATAAAGGGCACAGCGGTTTTACCATCGGGGTAGACGGCAGCAGCAAAGATATCCTGCGGCGGCGGCAGCAGCGAGCTCCACTTTTTAATGGGTTGCTCTGCGGTCGTGATGGTCATCCGCACATTTCCGCTGCTGTCAACTATATCCCAGCCTGCTGCAGCTGGTCTAACTTCTAATGGCTCCTGCTTAAGAGCCGGATCCCATTCCATCATCACATTGGTGTCATCTTCCGGAAAGTCACTGCCAAAAGAAATGGAACAGCGGACGATCTTCTCTCCGTAAGCTCGGACAATCAGATCATAGGATTTCGGCGCTTGCGAAGGATCAGGATTTAATTTCGGCCTGGTCTGGGCTTGAAAGGGTATTGTAATCACTGCAGCGCCATTTTCTGCCCGAACCGCCGTCGGTCTCCCGCCAAGCCAGAAAACATCATCAGCTGCCTCCGGCAAATCAAAGTCGAGCATATCTCCGATAAAATTATTGCTTTGTTTCACAAAATCAGCCCCTAACCCACAATTCCAGTCCGCTCAATACTTTCAATAAAGTATCTCTGCAGGAAAGCGTACAGCAGTAGTACCGGCGTAATGAACATAATCATTCCTGTGTTGATAATCACCGAAATATACTCATCCGAGTAATCCAGGTTGTCAAAAATCAAAGTCAGGTTTCTCAGTTTAAACGGCAGCAGCGTCTGAGTCTGCCGCATATACATGGACGTTAAGAACAAATCATTGTACTGCCAGACAAACGAGAATAAGAAGACAATAATCAGAGAAACCTTGGCACCCGGCAGCATAATTCTAAAGAACGTGCGCAGCTGTCCCGCTCCATCCACCAGGGCTGCTTCTTCCAAGCTCTTCGGCATGCCTTTAAAAAACTGCCGCATAATGTAGATAAAAAGTCCGTTTTTGAGACCTAATCCGGTTATCGAAGTGAGCACAAACGGCCAATATGTGCCGATGAGATTGATCGGGTTTTCCAACAATCCAAATAAATCAAAGGTCCGAAAATTCAAGAACAGCGGTATGTTTACCATCTGAGGAGGCACCAGCAGGGTAAAGATAACCATCGCGAACATGAGGCGGTTGCCGAAAAACTCAAACCGCGCCAAACCGTAGCCGATAACGGTACACGATGCCGCCTGCAGCACAGCCACAGTTAAGGCTAATACCGTTGAGTTAAACAGCGCCCGCAGATAATCCATCTCCCGGTAAACATCTACATAATTACCAACAACAGTGCGGATGTTAAAGCGGCGGGGAACCCAGCGCACGGTGACATCGAACAAATCCGCTTCAGTCATCAGCGAAGATGAAAACTTGACCAGCACCGGGTAGACAATGATAAAGCAGATGCCCGCAATCAAGACTGCCCTAACCAGGCTCCAAGCGGTAGCAGCCCAGTAGCTTGATGTGCTGTACTTGCTGACATGGCGCATTTCATCCTTCGCAGCAATCCTAGCTTCCATACCCATTTTGTCACTCCTCCATATAGACAACCCGTCTTGATAAGACTGCAAAAACCAGCAGAATAATCACGGCAATAGCAGCAAAGTACATCCAGGTCATGGCCACACTCGCGCCAAACATATTACGCAGCCATGCCGTTTTATATATGTGGTCAACAAGCTGGTTAGCGGGGGTGGTAAACGAATCAACAATAATATAAACGATATTGGTCAAAAACAGGGGCGAGATCAGCGGAAAGGTAATCTTCCAAAAACTCTCCCACCCGGTAGCACCTTCGATTTTGGCGCATTCATACAGTGACGAAGGAATCCCCTGCAGTCCTGCTAAAAAGATCAGGATCGGAATAGCTGACGCATTAATGATTGCAGGGATGCGGCCAACCGCCGTAATGATGTACTGGACAAAGGCCGCGGGTATCTGCAGCCTAAACATCAGTCCAATCAGAGCCTGAGATCCGGAGATGAATCCATCCTGCCCCGGGACATAAGCACGCATGTGGTGGAAAATGTCTTGGACTTCCAGCTCGTAGATTACACCGGCTGTCAGCACTACCGGCATAAAGAAGATCACCCGCGCAATCGTGCGGCCGCGGAACCTTTGGTTTAAGAGACTGGCTGCAAAAAAGCTGAAGATTATTACAGCCGGAATATCGATCAGAATTCCTAAAGTGGTTTCTGTAAAGATCTGGAGAAAATCAGGGTCGACCTGCAGCACATACCGAAAATTCTCCCAGCCTACATTGTGCAGATTGAATCCTGAAGCAGTCATGGTCAGCTCGTTAAAGGCAAATTGGATTGACTGCAGCATCGGCGCCAGGAAAAAGAGAACAAAACCAATGGCAAAAGGAGCTGTAAACACATACCCCCACATCGCCCGCTTGCGCCTGAGAGTTAAGCGCGGCAATTTAATGTTCATAAACTCCGCCCTCCAATACAATAAAGTTCTCTGCACCAATCCATCTGCCGTCAACAGTCACTGCTTCTCGGTTGTAGTTAACGATTATTGACTTGCCGTTTGCATAGGTGGTTTGGTGGACACCGTCCGCCAGAATCCTGTGGTCCACAATTCGCTGATCCTGCACATCCTTGAGCACTTCATTTGCTACCCGATAAACCTCAGCGGCATGATCGAGCCAATCCCGATAATGCAGAGCGTATAAATGTTCAAAGTCAGTGTTTTTGACTTCAAAGGACTCAGCATAACTGCCGATAAAGTACGGATATCCTCCTGACTCCAGCATCCTCAACACCGCCTTTGTCTGGTTGGAAGCGAGATTGATCGGCTCTCCAGCGTAATCAATTAAGCCGTGGATTACCATCTGATAAAAAGGAATGCTTGCATTTACTAAACTATACCCACTGCTGGAAGTAGGCAGGTTGACAATTGCATCAGCGTAGGGAAGCGCATAGGCATTGCCGCGATCGACCATCAGCTTGGATCCGGATGCTTTAATCTTCTCCAGCTGCTCGGAAACAAGCTGTTCAGCCTGGACCCGATCGATAACAACTTCGGCTTTATCGACAAAATCTGAGTTTACTTCCCGGGCCATATCAAATAAGGAGATGCTGTTCAAACCGTATTTCTGGTAGTCCTGCATAAAGCTGTCCACCAGCCAAGGTAGTCTGCCTGGGGATAACAGATATTCAAAGGCGGATGAGTTCCGCTCAAAGGAATCCAAATAAAACCTATGGGCGCGAGCTGGCAGCTGGTCCAAAAAGCGCGCTGCGTGCTTGCGCGGGCTGAACTTGCTGAAAAAGCTGGTGCGGTAAACCCGCATAAAACCAACGCTCGGATAGAGTTCATAGCCCTGCTCTTCCATGAAAGCAATGAGATCGCGAAAATCAGCTTCTCCGCCCAAAACCTTTTCTGCCGCAGCCTGGTCAGGATAATGGTGATTTACACCGCCCCGAAGCCAGCCGGTATACTTCAGCTGAATCTGTTCTATCCCCTGCTCACCAAGGTCGGCGGCAATTTCTTGCGCCTGACTGAAAGTGGTTAAGGGATGAGTCACTGTCCGGGCAATACCTAAAACCGGTTCCAGCTTATCGATGGCACCAATCAGTTCCAGATAAAACGGAATACTAGGTCTGCTTTCCACCGGTGTAAAATCATAGCGCTCAGTAAGATAACTGCGGTAGCACTCAGCCATCCCGGCGTAATCAGCTTTTTCACCGGTCAGAAAAGCAAAGCGGATGACAAAATCGCCTTCATATTTCCTTGCTTGGTAGGTTGGAATTCGCCCGGAACTGACATCTTCGATCCGGTACGAAATCTCACCTGACGGCAGGGGGACAAATTCCGCGTAAACTTGGTTGTAGTTGGCAGCCCGTCCTGATATATCTGCTCTGATTCTTGCCAGCGGAGCTCCTTCTTCAATAATGGCAAAGAACGCCTGATCCTCCTGCTTTAAACCAAAGACCGGCAGCCGAATAATCTCCGGGTAATTCTGGACTTCTTTGAGAAGATCAAGGGAATTGTCGCGGCCGTAAACCGGAACATTAAACGCGGAAGCGTTAATGCGGCCGTTGTTTAAGTAGATTAAAGCACCTGAGCCATCAGGGACAAGAATGTATCCATCTTGCTCAGCTCCGGCTGCTCCGAACCACTCTAAGACACTGATCCTCAGCAGCGGGAACGTATACTTCTCACCAAGTGTGTCTTCCACATCAATCGGATACACAATGTCCTTGGCGGGAATCCGCACCAGCAGATTCGGCCCATCCAAAACATACTCAATTGGTACCTGGAAAATTTCCAGGTTCGGAAGCGGTGGATCAAGATTGTTCATTTCATGATCTAAACCCGCATCTATCGGGGTATAGCCCGTTTCGACCACAACTGCCTGCACTCCGGTGAGGCGAAATGCCGGCACCTGAGCCATCAGATAAGTAGGCGTATTGACGAGCTGGCTCATATCCTCGGGAGTAATGTCATCAATTTTATCCAAATCAGCGCGGCTGCCCTGAAT
This sequence comes from Bacillota bacterium, assembly GCA_012837335.1. Classification (NCBI taxonomy): domain Bacteria; kingdom Bacillati; phylum Bacillota; species Bacillota bacterium. The sequence goes on along the minus strand of DURM01000007.1, from coordinate 39,815 downwards.
GACGCGGAGAAGCCGCAGAGTCAAATCTTCCTTAGTTTTATTCATCTGCTGCTGCAGTTTATCGATCTGAGACTGGAGTTTTGCTTTCTCCTCCTCATCCGCAGCGGCTGCCTGTTCAGCTTGGAGAGCCGCCAGGGTCTCCTGCTGCTCCAGGTAATCCGGGTTAAGAACCACAACGTCATATTCACCGAAAACCTTGTCCTGATCTAAGCCTCTAATGGCCAAGCGCTCTCCATCACCTACAGGAGCCAGCATTATTAAATTGTATACACCGAGCACAGTCTGCTGGTCTTTTGCGCTGGCAATTTTCCCTAAAATCAGCTCATCCATCCGCTCTTGGCTGATCATCTGGGGCAGATAGTGCTCCGGCTTCCATTCTTCCACGATTGTGTAGTCAAACCGCACTCCCTGTTCAATGGGAGTAATCTCGAACTGCTCGTAAGTAATGCAGTAGCGGTAATTGTCTTTAGCGACTTCAATGATATTCTCATTATGATAGACAATGGTAAACTGGCTGCTTAACCGCTGCAGCACAGTGCCGCGGCTGGTGGCCGCCCGATCCTGAGGATTGGTAAACCACATTTTTCCGGATGCCCGGTCTTCAACTGCGGCTTCAGCTGTCTCAGGATTAATATACAGATTGAGGTATTCATTAGCGGCAGCAAGCTGAAAGTTATCCAGTTGGGCAAAAACTTGGCAGGTTCCCGCCAGGATCACTCCTAATGCCATCAAGGTTACAAATATGTGTTGGTATACCAGCCGCTTTTTCACTCTGATCTCTCCCCTTGAAAACGTTATAACCGCAGTGCAATTTCTGTATATAGATCCTGGATAAACAAGCTCATCCGGTCAATTACGTCAAAGAACAGCAGTCCCACAAAGAGGACAATTCCGATACCGACAATCGTAGCTGCTGTAGTAAAGATGGTTTTCCCGAAACCATACTCATGAATCACCCCGGCACCAAGGAAGAGCAGGGATAAGCTCCACACTGTACCGATCGTGACCAGGAGATAGTAAAAAGTGCCTTCATCGACAGTGATGTAGTTGCTGAAAATAGTCGCCGGGATAAAAATCAGCACCATCGGTGTCAGCGCATAAGCTCCCGCGATATAAATATCAATCATTCTTCCCTTGCCGTCCATCAGGGTTGTCAGACCCCAGTTAACCACGCACCAGAGTAAGAATGGAATAATGATGCTGACAGCCTCGACAAAGATATTGAGATCTTCAATACGGTTGTAGTTCAGTACAAATCCTGTGTACTGGCGCATAAAGACGAAGGACAGCGCAGCCATAAGCAAAATCACCGTTGCCGCAGCAAAGGAACCGCGGTTATCGTATTTCAAATCCCAGAAACCATCAAAAGGATGGAAGATGACATGCAGAGCATAGCGCATCTTGCTTAAGGTGCCCTTTACTGCCGCATAAACCCGGTTCTGCTGCACCCGCTCGCTTGCCAGCGCTGCTGCCAGCTGGCTGGTGCGGTACTTTGCCTTGGCTCTGGGAATCCACTGGCGCTTTGCAGCCGCAAAGATTACAGCTGCGATCACCAACACCCAGTTCATAAACGTTCCGAAATACTCATTCATCAATTCCCGCCGGTAGCGGTAAAACGCGTCCGAGTAGCCAGGCCGGTCGTTGCCTAAACGATAATAGAGCATGGCCTGCTCATAATCGCCCTGCCGAAGGTACGCATCTCCCACACCTGAATAAGCCAGCTCATAGTTGGCATTATATTTCATTACCTCAAACCATAGAGCGGCTGAATCTTCATAGCGTCCCTGCTCATACTCATCAATCGCCTGATGAATCAGCTGAGCGTATTTGGTGGGTTCAAACACAGTAATGCTGTTATTGCGGCTGTCCAGAACCAGCAGCTGATCGCCCAGCTGCTCAATGGCTACCGCGCGAACAAACAAGCCTGTACCCTGGCCGAGACCGCCGAAAACATATAACAAATTGCCATGATTATCATAGGTAAAGATTCTGCCCCGCCGCTGATCCAGGACACTGTAAATGCCGTTTTCCCGACAGATAATATCCACCAGCAGCGAGTAGCCGGTCACTTCCGAAAGAAGCATTTCGTCAAACACATTGATATCGCCCATGGGAGGCCAGAAACCATCCCGCTTAAGGATATCCTTACCCGCCGGACTTAACTGGCGGACCACCTCAGTAACATCAATGTCACCGCCGGATACGGTTGTATAAATGAAACCGCGTGCGTCCAGGTCCATACTGCTGTACTCAGTTGGAAGATTGAGCTGGCGTCTCTGCCGCTGCTCATCGGTGGCTATCCGGCCCCAGAAGTAATCCCAGATTCCCACGTAAACCGGGGGTGCGCCCATAAAGGTGCGGAAGTTGCCGTTGAGATCAAGCTCAATTAAACCCTCATACAGTCCGGCGCTTGTCACATAGAGCCTGCCAACTTGATCGATGGCAATTTTGGTCGGCCGGAACTGGAAATACGCGGGGAATGCTTCCGGATAAGTCTTTTCCGGAGCTTCAATTGTCATCATAAAGCGACCGTTTTCATCAAAGCGAACAATGCGGCCATTGTTCGTATCCGCCACAAACATATGCCCTTCATCGGTTACAAAGACTCCCAGCGGATTGTTAAAGCGATCCTTGGTGCCGTCTGCCCGTTCAAACTCAGCGTATACCTCAAGCAGCTCAAAATTGCTGGTCGTTCTAACAATCCGGTTGTTGCGGGTATCGACTATATACAGCGTGTTGTCCGGAGCAACAAACAAATCCTCCGGACCGATCAGTTCACCAACGCCTATATCCGAGCCATAAATAATCCGAACCGGTTCATAAGGTTCTGGTGTAGGCACAGCCCTGCCCCATGCATCAAAGACATAGCTTTTATACATAGCCGCATCAGCAGGAAAATAAAAACTCATTAGTATCAAAAATACTAATGATCCCATTATCAGTCCTCTGCACCGCACACAAATCACCTTCCCGGATAGTTCAGCTGAAATATCAGCTGCAGTTTACATTACATCTTACGCACTATCTTCACTTTAACGACATATTTTAGTCCGTCTTTAACATCTGTAATTATTATATTACATTAACCTGGTTGAGTCAATGCGATTGTTAACACTTTAACTAAATTATGAGATGTTTTTTAAGTAAATTATTTAAAAAAGAGAGACCCTTCCGCGGGTCTCTCCCAAGCAGTCTGCTGTTACTGCTTCAAAATTTCAGCTCCCAGGATGCCAGCACGCAGGTTGTGCTGTAATTATCTCCAGTAATAGATTTAAACAATTATCAAGTAAATGTTTAAGCAAGAAGAGCTACCCTAAGCACTGGATACCGATTCGAGAATCAGCACCCAGTCATTGCCATCCTCATGTTTGCCCGGAGGGTTAAAACTTACCACTCCGGAATTCTCCATTTCTCCAATCAGCGTCCGCACTCCCGTACGCGGGTCATACCAGAATGCCCGCACTGTGGCGCCTTTGATCACTCCCATTCTGAGACTAAACTCCCTGCCGGTATAAACATAGGCAAGTAAGTAGTCCGCACCGCGTGTAACTGCAACACGCTCGTATTTTTCTCCCTCGTCACCTGCAATTACCGCTTGGTCAGGGATTCGCTCCCAATAGGGATAAGCAAGAATTAAGTTTTTCAAATGCTGCATTTGGGTGCCGCCTTCATCAAATACAGCTTCCTGCCACGGTTTATACATACTCGCGCTGGGAGAATCTTTAAACGCCAACTTCATGATTGAAGCGTGCCCATAAGTGTGGCCAAAGGCACCGGCAAACACTGACCAATACGCGTATCGCCGCGCATCGGCTGCGTGCCACAGCGGTTCGTTAAAATCGTGAAGTCCGTGGGGAATAGCTTCATATGAAGGTTCCCCATCAATCGTTGGCTTAGTCGGTGTCAGCTGATAGTCGATCTCAACGTACCGCCAGTTGTCCTGGGCAAAATGATCAGTTATACCGTCCTTACCAGCTTGGCCGTAACGGCAGTGTCCCGACTGAAACATATTAAAGTCAAGCCAGCTGCGATCATGAAACCACATGGAGGATCGGGTCCGTCCCCGGGGATGAAAGGTCATCAAATGCTTCGGATCGCCAGCTTTAATCGCTTCTCCTAAAGCATCCCAGATCTCTTGACCAACATCGCCCCGGCAGTCGCCGCCGTTAAGCCAGATAATATTCGGTCTGCTGCGATAGCGCTGGGCAAGCCAAGTGCCGTAGGCCGCAGCCTGCTCTGCGGTGGCTTTCTGATATCTGACAACCGATCCCCACATCGGTACCAGGGCCATGTACAGGCCCTTTTTTTCCGCTGCCGCAAGTACACGATCGATATGCTCCCAATATCCTTCGGGATGATCCAGCAGGATCGGCTGCGCTGGGTCATGATCCACAAAAGGTCGGTTCCCATAGCGGTTTCGTGTCGGCAGACCGTGGATCAGAGACGCCTGGATCACATTATAACCCTGCTGCTGTCTCACACTTAAGTAGTATTCAGCTTCCTCCAAGGTCAACCGGCTGAACAGCAGCCAGCAGGTATCACCAAGCCAGAAAAACGGCTGCCCATTATCCTGCGCTAAGAACCTGCCATTTTCACTAATGGTTAAGCGGTTTACAGCCATATCAGGTCTCCTTTAAGGTTATCCCAAATTATAGTTCCGCTTGATATTATCTTTGATTCTCGCAATTACTTCCGGGTCATCATAGCGAATCGGACCACGGCTGGGACCAACATCAAAACCGCACAGCCCGGCCTGCACCTTGATCACTCCTGGGCTGGTTCCCAGCTTAAAATCTTGGCGCAGCGGCGCTACCCTTTCCTGCCACTTGCGCGCTGTTTCCAGATCGCCGGCCGAGTAAGCATTGTAGATGTTGAGGAGAATATCCGGGATCACATTCGCCGTTGCGGCAATCGCACCCGTTCCTCCCAGCAGCAGAGTATCAAGAATCAGGCCATCGTTTCCGCCCATCACAGCAAAATCTTGAGGGGACTGCTCGATATAGGCCTTTGTCAGCTGAAGGTCACCGCTGGAATCTTTAATCCCGACAATATTGGTCAAGTCTCTTGCTAAAGCTGCCACTGTTTCCGGTTCTAGATTAACATGAGTCCGCATGGGAATATTGTAGAGAATGATGGGGAGATCGACTGCTTCCGCGATTCGACGGTAATGGTGGTACAGCTCATGCTGAGATGGATTAATAAAATAAGGCGTTACAATCGATACCGCATCGGCTCCCAACTTTTGAAACTGCTTAGTGAGCCGGATAACCGTTCGAGTTGCGATCTCTCCCGATCCGGCGTAGACCGGAACCTGTCCATTAACCTCATCAACCACTGCTTCCACAACCTGATATTTTTCCTCTTCACTTAAGGCATAGAACTCTCCATTCGTACCCAGGCAGAAAATCCCGTGCACCCCGGCATCCAGCATTCGCCGCACGTGCCGGCGCAGTTCAGGAAAATTGATGTCCTCGCTGGCTGTAAAAGGCGTTAAAATTGCCGGAATAATCCCTCTGCACAACTCCATCCCATCAGCTCCTCTCTGCGTTTCTTCGTTAGCGGTTTTTGGCAAGCTGCACTGCGTATTCAATGGCGCTTACCAGCGATCGCTCAGATGCAATCCCCCTGCCGGCTATATCGTAAGCAGTGCCGTGATCAACCGAAACCCTGATAATCGGCAGGCCCATCGTGATATTGACGCCGCTCACCGAATTCCATTTCCCTTCCTGTTCATTCCAGGTGAAGCCCAGCAGTTTGGTGGGAATATGGCCCTGATCATGGTACATGCACACACAGATATCATAGAGTTTGCCGTTTAACTTCGGAAACACGGTATCCGGCGGAATCGGTCCATCCACATCCAGTCCAAGTGCCTTGGCAGCATTCACCGCTGGGATGATTTCCTCAATTTCTTCCCGGCCGAACATTCCGCTTTCCCCGGCATGGGGGTTTAAACCAGCGACTGCAATTTTAGGCTCGGCAATCCCAAGCTGCCGGCAGGCGCGGTCGGCAATTTTAATCACCTTCAGCACCCGTTCCTTCGTCACTAAATCACAGGCTTCCCGCAGCGATACATGGGTCGAAACATGAATGACGCGGAAATGCTCATGGGCTAACAGCATCGCATAATCTTTGGTCTTGGTATAATGGGCGTAAATCTCGGTATGCCCGGCAAATGCGTGCCCGGCAAGGTTAATTGCTTCTTTGTTGATGGGACCGGTCACCGTAGCATCAACAACTCCCGCAAGGGCCAGCTCAATCGCCCGCTTAACATAGTGAAACGCAGCATTGCCCGCTGCGGCGTTGACTCTGCCTAACGGCGGAGCTTCCGCTAACAGCTGCAGATCCAAAAGATCGATCGTTCCGTATTCAAAGCGCATATCCTCGATCTGTCCCACCGGATTCAGTCCCAACTCCTCCGGCACCAGATCGCGGAATACTGCCAAATCTCCGATTAAAAAAGGCCGACAGGCCCCATAGATTGCTTGATGCTTCAGAGCCGAGATTGAAATCTCCGGCCCGATACCTGAGGGGTCGCCGGTTGAGACTGCAATAATTGGTCTATCCATAACTCAACCTCCCGCTAAAATACTTAAAACTCTGATCAGCAGCTCATCACTGCCAAATCCACCTGCTTTGGTAACAACCGGCAGGCCGGAGCGGCTGCCGCCGATCAGTCTGCCCAGGGGAATAAACGGTTCAACCTCACCTATGATTGCAATACCAGCTGCTCCCAGCCGTCCTGCTGCTGCAACTGCTGTATCACCACCGAAGATAACCAGCCCCGCGAGGGGAAGCAGAGCAGCTGCTCCCGCGGTCTCGCTGATCAGATTCAGAACCATGGCACTGTGGCGGTCTAACAGCTCCCGATCTCCCGCTGCCCTGCGGTAGATTTCCGCTTTGCTGGTTCCCGCCGCATCTAAGATTACATGCCTGCCGCCTCTAAGGCTTTGGACTGCTTTTTGGGCAGTTTCCCGCGCTGCCGCATCCTGCTTTTCTGCAAGCCTGGTGATATCTAGCTGGATGACGCAGACATCAGGGTGGTCCCTTAACCTGTCAATCTGCCGTTTTGACGCTGCTGCCGGACTGCCGGAAAGCACCAGCACCGGCCCATTTCCATTTAATCCCTGGTTCTTGATTTGGGTTTCCGTTCTGATCAAGTCTTCGCCATAAAACCGGTTGAAATATTGAAACAAGCCCGCCGATCCGCATAAAAGCACGCTGCGGTTTAAGCGGCCGGCTGCTTCTGCCAGCACTTCTAAATCCTGCTCTGCCGCTGCATCCGCAATAATCAGCTTGATCCCGGCCTTGGCGTATTCTTCCATAACCTGGCTCACTCGCTCTGCCCCTCTGTGCACATCATCCAGGGCTACCAGACCGGTGTCTGTTTCATATTGAGTCCGGATAATCCGGCTGATCTCCGAATCTTGAATTGGCGCAAAAGGATCCTGCGCCAGCTCAGTTTCCGCAAGGGGCACCCCATCCACGTAGTGAATTCCATTTCTTGTGGTCCGCTTATTGAAAGGCAGGGCGGGAGCAACTAAGATCATGTCAAACAGCGCGGAATCCAAGGCTGCTCTAAGCTCCGCCCCCACATTGCCTCTCAGCGTAGAATCGATTTTTTTATAAAAACCTGCGCAGCCCGCGCTTTGTAAATTTTGAAACGCGGTCTTCACCGCCCGATACGCAGCATCCGGTTCGATATTGCGGCTCTGGGTATTGACTACGACCACATCTGCCCCGGCCCTAACCTGGTTAAGGTTTTGCGGCAGAAGGGCGGTGTGCACAGTTAGATTTGCTGTGAGCATCTGCATCCCAGCATCCATGGCGCCGGTTAAATCATCGGCAATCACGCCAATAAAGCTCACTTGATCACCCTCTGTCCCTGCTATTTAGTCCAATCCCGCTCCGCTATTTCCATCAGCTCTTCCGCTTCTTTTTCCGACATCACCGGGAAGAGGAGATACAGCTTTTCTGAACCATACCGCTGCACCAATCGATCAGCTCCCCGGACCAAATCAGCAAAACTGTTTTGCGATGAAAAGATAATCCACAGCGATTTTCCAGCAGCGACAGCCTGATCATAAATCGGGTACCACTGCTCACTGCCCCCATCGGGCTGGCCTGCTCCAGGTGTCCACTGCAGCGCATTCAGTTCTTCAATCTCCATCACCGCTTCTACATGCTTCACCGCATCCGGTCCATCAAGATGATAGAGCGAATAGTCGAGATTCTGACACTGCTTTCTTAAAGAAGGCAGGGCAAATTCCCGGAAATGAGCGGGGGAAATCAATGCCGAAAAATCGCACTGAACTTTTGCAATCCTGCCCGGACCCCAGATTGAGAAGACAGTGTAACTGCTGCCCCCATCGGGTGTTTTTACCAGCTCATAGAGGGGATGGTAATATTTAAAATACAAATCATCCAGCTGATCCAGGTATTCCTTCACTATATCCGGCTGATCAATCAAATCAAAGCAGAGATTCTGGGCGCCGCGCATAGCAGCTAGAATATCGAGATTTTCAATCAGATCAGGGATATTGACCAAAAATTCACCCTGAGCCAGCTCCACAGCTCTAGCAATTGCCTGCCGATGCCGCTGCCACCAGTAATTTTCCGGATCATATTTCAGCGGTCCCCAGCTGTTATAATCATCAATGCATTCGGGAAACCAGACGGTGCTTTCGGCAAACTCCGGCTCTAAGCCGAGATAAACTGCGAGTGAGCCAGCCCCAATATTTAGATCCAAGGAAGGGAAAGCTTCCGCAAAAAAGCGGTGCCGGCGGCAGTAATTGCGCATATTCACCACTTTGCGATCAACCTCCAAATGCCGATCTTCCAGAGTTTGCGGCTGCCATGTCGGCTCCAAAGGTTCAGTCGGGGTTTCCCGCCGCGCGACAACTTTCATGAGGGGCCGATCGAGATTCTTACCCTGCCACCAGGCTGTAAAGCGCGCTTTAACCGCTTCCCAATTTTCCACATGTTTCACCACAATCGCTCCCTTATTTTTGTATCAGCTGTTCCCAATCGGTCAGATGCCGCAGCACCTGGAGCCGAAACGCAGTCGGCCACGCAACCAGCCAGCTGCTGACATTGCCCATGGCATTGCCAGTGCTTTCATTGGGCGCGCCCCAGTAGGTATGGTAAAAACCTTCATCCTGGCTGCCGACTGGTCTTGGCGCGCCGTTTACCACCAGATTTCCATCAGAAACTCCCATGGAAGCATTAGCCCACACCGCCACAGCCCGCTGTCTCCAGATGTCTTTTCCGGTGAGTTCAGCAAGCTTAAACCAGTCCAGCATAAACACTAAAGCATAGGGATCAATGTGGTGGTGCTGCACCGAAACGGAAGTTCCGCCGAAAATGTCGTAGTTCAGCTCATTCAGCGGTGTATTCTTGGGGAACGGGGTAGAATAGTGCCACTGCCAGGTAGCTAGGTAGTAGGACACCAGCTCTGCCTGCTTGAGATATTCCTTTTCCCCGGTCAGTTCATAAAACTTCAGGCTGCTCTTAAGCAGCGGAATTGCCGACTCTTTATCAATGCAGTAGGTGTCTAAAGCCGCTGCCGAAGTGAAGCCGTCCCTAAGAAAACTGTTGAAATAATAGTTATAGCCCTGGCGAGCAGAATCAAAATACTGCTGCTTGCCAGTTAACTGATAGGCCTTTAACAGCGGCAGCACCAAATAGCAGCCGATTGTGCCGTTATCATCAACGCAGGTTCCATCACTGGACCAGGCTTTACCGAAGTTTCCATTGGGAAGCTGATGCTTGACTGCAAAATCGCAGATTCCCAACGCCGTTTCTCGGTAAACTTCTTTGTCAACCTCAAGATCGACCTGCTGGAGCAGCTCGTAAGCTTCAAAGAAATTTACCGCCGCGTCCCCAAGATTGCAGGCATCCTGGACACTTTTGTCCTGATTGCCGGTTAAAATCGGATCGAACAAGCACTGGATCAAGCCGTTATCAAGCACGGCGTGGCGGACCCAGGTATCTAAAGTATTGAGCCCGATTTCCAAATGCCGCTGATTGCCAGTCTTTAAATAGCTGAAGAGCATGGAATTAGCCAGGGAGATGTTCTGGCCGGTCCAGCCCACCAGATACTTAGCAGTCGGCCGCAGGTACCATTTTTTCCCGTCCCATCTTAAGCCCTTGGAAAACCCGCGGAAGATCCCATCTTCCACATAGAGAGTATCCTGAGCATAAGCCAGTCCCAGCTCCCAGATTTTCTCCGGATCATACCACGGCTTCTGCTCGTGGTAGTTAAGCTGCCAGGCAAAATCCAGCATTTTTTGGTAAGAAACCCGCTCCTGCTCAATTTGGTCAATTACTAAATAAGCGCAGATCCGAAAGGTTTCCCCGACAGTCAGCTGCAGATTGTGCTGAAAACCAGGATTGAAGTGATCCCGGCGGTAATAAGTGAGGGGTTCTTCCTCTTCCGGCCAGATTAGGCGGTGAGTGGTGGTATCTGTTTCCGGGATCAAGGAGCAGGAAAAGGGCGCATCAGATCCTGTAAGATCTCCAAACAGCCCAACGCACCAGGTATCTCCTTCGGAATAAGCGGCTCCAGCCACCGCCATTCTGCTGTAGGAAAACGACCAGGGCTTGCCGTCCTTGATAAAGCCTTTCGGTTCCGAACCACGGCCCCAATGGTTGCCGTTATAGCTTACCGCGGGAATCATCGCCCACTGGGACTGATAGGCTGCTTTAAAATCGAGATTCAAGAAATACGGATAGCGATCCGTATCAATCAAAAACTCAAGCAGAATCCGAAAAATTCCCGAATCTACTTCGTCAATATCGCAGAGACTGAGATGCATGCCCGAGCCGGCATGAATCTCCAGTTCCCCGATCAGCTGCTCCTCGTAATACAGCGTCCGGTTATTTAAATCACTTTCCCAGCGAAAACCCATCCTTACCTACCTCCTTTTCTGCGCGCAAGCAGTTTTTGGACCGCTAAAGCGATACCCTCACCCGTCAGCCGATAGTGGGCAAAAATCTGAGGTGATTCGCCAGTTACTGCTGGTTCATCCGGTATACCCAGAATCTCCATGGGCACCGGATGATTCTGCACAATCACTTCTGCCACTGCCGCGCCCAAACCACCATGTACGCTGTGCTCTTCCACAGTGACAATCGCACCGGTTTCCCGCGCAGCTGATAAAACCGCAGCAGTATCCAGAGGTTTGATGGTGTGCAGATCGATAACCCGGGCTTCAATTCCCTGCTCCCGCAGTTTTAATCCCGCGTCAAGAGCGGGACGCACCATTTCACCACAGGCGATAATTGCCGCATCATTACCTTCCAGCAGTACATTCGCTTTACCGATTTCAAAGGGGGCATCAGCTTCAGTATAAACATCCGGTACCGCGCCGCGGCCCATCCGCACATAAACCGGCCCTTCCATTGCTGTCAGAGCAGCGGTCATTTTCCGAGTTTGATGCGCATCAGCCGGTAAAATTACAGTCAGATCTGGGATTGCCCGCATCACCGCTAGATCATGAACTGCGTGGTGGGTAGATCCAAGCGCTCCGTAGCTCACCCCACCGCTGACCCCAATGATTTTCACATTGGTCCGGCTGTAAGCTGCGTCTACCTTTACCTGCTCCAAGCTGCGCGCCGATAAGAAACAGGCGGGACCGCAGACAAATGGTTTTTTGCCGGCAGCTGCCAATCCGGCGCCGATGCCAACTAGATTTTGTTCCGCAATGCCTACTTCTACAAACTGCTCAGGAAGCTCCGCGGCAAACTGCTCCAAAGTGACCGAGCCCCGGGCATCGCTGGTAAGAGCGATAATATCCCGATCCTGTCGCGCCAGCTCGAGCAGGGTTTCTGTAAACGCTTTTCTGCAGGGAATGCTGTTTTTACTCACGCCGAATCGCCTCCCTCTGAGCATTAAGTTCTGCTAAAGCCTGCTGATACTCTTCATCCGTGGGCACTCGGTGGTGCCAGCCTTTATGATTCTCCATAAACGATACGCCTTTTCCCTTGACAGTATTGGCAATCACTAAATGAGGCCTGCCGCCGCCTGGCTGCAGGTTGTGCAATAGATCCACAAGACCCTGCAGGTCATGGCCATCAGCTTCATGCGCATTCCAGCCGAAAGCCTCCCATTTAGCCTTGAGATTTTCTAGAGCCATCACTTCTTCTGTATCGCCGCCAATCTGAAGACGGTTGCGGTCAATAATACCCACCAGGTTGTCCAAGCGGTAGTGACTCGCAGACATGGCCGCTTCCCAAACCGATCCTTCGGCCAATTCTCCATCCCCCATCAGCACAAACACCCGATAGTCTTTATGATCCATCTTTCCTGCTAACGCCATGCCTACCCCGATCGGCAGTCCATGACCCAGCGCACCGGTGCTCACTTCAACGCCGGGGACATGGCTGCTGGGGTGGCCGATCAGCCGCGATTGATAAGCCCGATATGTCGCTAATTCTGCTTGATCAAAGAAGCCTAAATCAGCCAATACTGCGTAGTAAGTTTCCACGCTGTGGCCTTTGCTCAACACGAAGCGATCCCGCTCTTCCCAATCAGGACGCGTAGGATCGACCCGCATAACTCCGTAATAGAGGGCTGTCACAATATCGGCGCAGGAAAACGCCCCGCCGATATGGCCGCCCTGCGCCTGATAAATCATCTTCAGCACTGCAATTCTCGTCTGAACTGCTTTTTCTGCCAGATTCAGCTCCATCAATTCCATCACTCCTCAGCCTGATTGATCGGCTGCGATGCAGCAAAAGTTATCGTTCTAAATTCATCCCACAAACTCTTGACCGGATCCCCCGGCTTGTACTTTCGGCAGGCGCAGTAAAAGTGGTAGAGCACACCGTCATGATAGAGAAGCGCCGGTTTGTGGGCAAAGGAATGATCTAGTTCTCCCGGATCACCATTAGGCAGAATCGGATCAGGATGCTTTTCCCAGTTGAACAGATCATCGGAAAAAGCAATGCCATCCTGGGCATGGCGGCGGTTAAACCCATAATAGTACATCACCCAGCGCTCGCCATCTTTAACCACATATGGATCGGCGCAGAACTGGCTGTCCCAGCGGCCAGACGCTACTTTCACAATCGGATTGTTCTCATACCGCTCCCAGTGCTTGAGGTCAGTAGAAATAGCGACTCCGATCTGCTCCTGCCAGCCTCGCGGCTTTTGGTCTTTGGCATTGTAAAAAAGGTAGTACCTGCCGTCTTCCTCAAGTAAGCACGCCTTGTACAGTCCGCCGTTTTCCCAATCCGCTCCGTCTTGCCAGGAAAACACCGGTTCCGGCAGGCGGTGCCAGTCCATCAGCTCTTCATCCTCAGTCCAGGCCAGGCCAATCTGAGCCGGACCCGCTTCATAGCCCTCTTCGGGATAGGAGTGGTAAACCATCCAGTATTTCCCATCTACTTTTTTTAAAGTAGGCAGGTCCCACAGGGAATTGCTCTCTTTTAGAATCCAGGTTCCCGCAGCACCGATCCGATCCCAGCCCACATGCTCTTCCCGCTTGAGAATCGGGCCTTTCCGCTCCCAGGTGATTAAATCATCGCTGACAGCCAATCCGGTTTGATAGCCGGTTCCGTCAAACCCCACATACATCATATAGAACCTGTTATGATGATAAAACACAAAGGGGCAATCCACTGCCAATTCATCGAAGGCTCCGGAGATACCGGAGCCGGTTAAAATTGGTTTACCCAGCTTATAAGGGGTAAGATATTTTCTAATCATAGCCAGTACCTCAATCCATGTACTCCGGTCTGGCCGGCGTGAACGATTCGATCAGCTCCGAGTCTTCAAGCACTTCCGAGCCATGGGCTTCGTTCGAATCAAAGATGTAGCCGCAGCCGGGTTCCACAATGATGCTGTCGTTGGTCTCGGTGAAAAAGCGGACTTTCCCCTTAATCATATAGCCGTTTTGAACAGCTTCATGCTTGTGCAGGGGTATCCGGGCACCTTTTTTCATGGTGAAATGGCAGACCATTAAGTCGTCGTTATACACCAGAGTGGTTCGGAAAATGCCGGGCATCATCTCCACAGTTTTGGCCTCGCCCACATGCCTGCTGTACATATTCTTTGACATGATTAAACTTCAGCTCCTCTCCTATAATGCGCTGATCCGGCGCCGCTCGTTAATTGTCGTTAAGAGCGCACCCCAGCCTGCTTCAAAGCTGTCGCGGAAGTACCGCACCGGACCAAAGTCAGCGAATTCTTCTTCCTTCAGACCATCTTCCCGGTAAGCCTGCTCAAACTCCGGAATCTTGAGCAGTTCCCTAACCGCGTAGTCCGGAATCGGAGTATCCATGCGGTAAACTACCGGCGGATCCAGCTCCAAAAGCTTATCGATGGCCCCGGACCAGTTGATGGTAATGTGCATATCTGAACCTACAAATTCAGTAAAATGATGAATCCCTCTGGCTCCCCCGCCCAGCATGATCACGTTATAGCCACGTTCTTTCAGCACTCGGTACTGCTTGCGGGCAATAATGGTTCCCGCCTGCCAGAGGAGATCCTTGGCGATCTCAATGCCCCTCAGTTTAACAAGCTCAGCCAAAAATTCGTCAAATATGCCGGTAATATGGGTTACATACATGGGGGGACGGTTATGATACTTTTGGCACGCCAGTTCATAAATCTCGCAGACGCTGATCGCCTGGGCGATACCCATAATCTCGGTGGCAATAATCGGCACATTTTCTCCGATTAGGTATTCCATCGCCTTTAAGCCCGACGCAGTGGTGGGAATCTTAGCGATCACATTTTCCCCAAGTTCTCGATCCTTAAGGGCAGCGTCGATGATATTCTGGTAATCATCTTCCGCAAAGGGATCGCCCTGAATCGAAACATAGCCCAGCTGTCCCGGCTGCTCTTCATAGAGCGGCCGAAAAACCTCAACAATCGGCTCCATTACCCGGCGCTGAATTTCGGAGGCAGCTTCCGAATCGTCATCTGTTATCGGCAGGACCGCATCAATGATCGCGAGAACCCGCGCCCGCTCTGATTCTTGATTCAGCATTTTGGCAGTGTAAGTAGGATTGGTAGTGCAGCCGATTGCTCCTACCGGAATTGCTTTCCGCGCCTCTTCTACTGTCGGATTATTGATCCACAACCGAGTTTCGCTCTGCTGGCTTACCCGTTGAAAATATCCCAGGGTCATAGCTGTCTCCTTTCTTTATTCGTAATTGCCTGCCGGCAGGCCGAAATAATATCTTCAACACCCATGCCATAAGCGTCTAAAAGTTGTTCCGGTTCACCCGACTCAGGGTAAACATCCCGCAGCCCTACTCGCACCAAAGAAGCCGGAGCATGCTCAGCAATTACCTCAGCAACCGCGCTGCCTAAACCGCCGATGATATTGTGATCTTCGACGGTTACGCACGCTTTGGTCTGCCCTAAAATTTCAGCAATGCCGTCCACATCCAGCGGCTTGAGGGTGTGAATTTCAACCGCTGTCGCTTTAATTCCCTGCTTAGCCAGCTCCTTAACGGCAGCTAGAGCTCTATTAAGGGGATATCCGCCAGCAGCAAAGATTGCCACATCACGGCCGACTTCCTCGAGAATCCGAATTTTACCGAGCTCAAACGGAACGTCATCGGCATGTACAACCGGATCGCGTCCGCTCCCAATCCGGATGTAAACCGGTCCAGGAATCTCCGCGGCCGCTTTTACTGCTTGGCGAGTCTGACCCGCGTCAGCCGGCACAATTATGGTTATGCCGGGAATTGTCCGGAGAATGCCCAGATCCTCAAAAAACTGGTGCGTGACTCCTTCCCGCTCACCTGCGGCTATGCCGCCATTAGCGCCGACCATCTTTACATTTAGATTGGGGTAAGCGACAAAAGTCCGCACCTGCTCGCAGGCGCGCATGGTAATAAATCCGGCGTAAGTCGCCACAAAAGGAATTAATCCGTAAGAAGCCACTCCGGCCGCGCAGGCCACAGCATTCTGCTCCGCGATGCCCACATCAATAAACCGTTCGGGAAATCTGTCGATGTATGAATCTGCACGCACAACCTTGGCAGAGTCGGAACAAACCAGCACGATCTCAGGATTGTTCGCTGCCAGCTCAATTAAACTATCTATAAACGCCTGCCGCGTGTTGGCAAGGATCATGATTCCTCAGCTCCTAACTCGGCTACTGCCTGCTCCCACTCCGCTTTGGTGGGCACTCCTTTGTGCCAGGCATTGTTATTTTCCATAAAAGACACTCCCCGTCCCTTAACAGTCCGGGCGAGAATCACCGAAGGTGTTGTATCCTCTGCTTTGGCATTATCAAGAGCGGTTAAGATTTCAGTGAAATTATGACCGTCAATCGTCTGGCAGTGCCAGCCGAAAGCCTCCCACTTCGGCACCAACGGTTCCAATCCGCTGATGTCAGCGATTGGTCCACCGCTTTGAATGCCGTTGTAATCCACAAGCACAATCAAATTGCCCACATTGTAGTGTTTCGCCGCCATGGTAGCTTCCCAAACCACACCTTCCTGGAGCTCACCATCGCCAGTGATTACATAGATGTGGTTGTCAATTCCCTTGATTCTACCTGCCAATGCCATCCCCAGTCCGATGGAAATGCCATTGCCCAAAGAACCGGAAGTAAAATCAATTCCAGGAGTTTTCAGCATGTCCGGATGTCCCTGGAGCATACCGCCAAAAGTCCTCAGCTTTGGCAGTTCGTCCTTGGAGAAATAGCCCCGGTTTGCCAAAGCCGCATAAACGCTGGGACAGGCGTGGCCTTTCGATAAGATCAAGCGATCCCGCTCCGGCCAATCCGGATCTTCCGGTTTGATCTTCATGGCGCAGAAATACAGGGCTGCTACCAGATCCGCGCAGGACAAACTTGGACCCGGATGCCCATCCTTAGCTTGATAAATCATAGTAATGATGTCTGTTCTCAGTTTTCGGGCAGCCGCTTCCAGCCGCTCAATATTGTACCCTGCCATGGCTTACAGCTCCAATATCTCATTGATCCGGGGCAGGCATAAAGGCGGACTGGCCAGCACAGTAACTCCGGCATATTCCTGCAGCTGCTCCTGCATGCGCATCATCGAGGCCTGCGCCAGCACGATGCAGTCAACCTGCTGGGAGAGCTTCTGCCCGACTTCCAAAATCAGGCGGTCGTGCTCTTCGGGACTGCCGCTCACCAGGGCTTGGTAGGCACCTGCCGCTAAACCGTCCACAACTTCAACTTCGCGGTTGAGTCTTTGGGCTTGAGATTTAATTAAGCGGATGGTTGGTTCTAAGGTTGTGGGCAGGGTGGCGATTACCCCGATTTGGGCATAATTGGCCGCGGCATGCTCTGCCATGGGCTCGTCAATCTTAACCAGCGGAATATCAACTAACTCCCGCCCCATGTCCGCTATCTCCCCCACCGATGAGCAGGTGTTGAGAATTAAATCCGCTCCCATTTCTGCTGCAATCTGATAATAGTTGATCAGGCGCCGGCTCACGGATTTGGTTACTGTTCCCGCTGTTATGACATCGCGAATTAAACTGTCATCAATAAGATTTACTAAATTTATCCCGGATAATTTATCTAAAATAAGTTTCTGCAGCGGTTCAGCCAAACCCTGACCGGTATAAATAGCAACTATTTTTTTCAACGAAATCCTCCCCTTTGTTTATTCCTTATACTTATTGTAAACCACTTAAAGGTAATAATCAATTTGTTTTACTCACCCACATTTTATTGCCAAATTGTTATCAAACCCGTGTTTTTCAAAAGGAAATACTAGCCCAGCGCAGAATAATGTATTTAGATAAATTTTTAGTAAACGTACACCAAGGCAGAGAACCTTCCCCAAATATCCGGAGGTGAGTAGATGAAAAAGAAATTCTTTATATTGGCTGTATGCCTATTCTCACTGTTACTTGCAGCAGGTATTGCCGGCACCGAGGAGCGGATTAACTTAGCGCTCAATGCTGAAGTGAAGGTATCAACCTCTGTTGAAGCTTTCGGCTGGCACGCAGTATATTTAACCAACGGCATGCGGGAGTTTGATGAGGAGAATGTGATCCGGGGCTGGAGCAGCGCTATCCGCTATTTCAACCCGGAAATCGCTAGAGAAAACTCTACCCAATGGGCAAAAATTGACCTAGGCAGTGTCCACACCATCGCGGAAGTTGTTCTCTGCCCCCGTCCTGACGGCAGCGCTGCCGGAAACTATTTCCCCATTGACTATGTGATTCAAACTGCCGTTGACCCGGCTGCATGGGAACAGGAAAATGAAAGCGATGATCACTGGACTACCGTTGTTGCAGTAACTGATGCTCCAAAGCCAGAAGACGGAGCACCTGTAGTGCACACCTTTGATCCAGTCGAAGCCAGATATGTAAGAGTTAAAGCGACCAATCTTCGTGAAGGCGGCGATGGCTTCGTATTCCAACTGGCAGAACTTGAGGTTTACTAAAATAATCGTTTCTTAACGCAGAGGGAAGGTTTCTGCTGACAGCGCGGCCAACTTTTCATCCTGCTGAAAAGTTGGTCTTCGCACATTATGGAAAGGGGAAGGTTTTGATGGATCGGATCGAACGATTTTATGCCACAATTGCACGAAAACCAGTGGATCGGCCTGCTTCCTGGCTGGGTCTGCCTGTACCGGAAGCCTGCGACCGCCTTTTTGAGTATTTTCAGGTTTCCGACATCGATGAGCTTAAGGCTGTAATCGATGATGATATCTATCCGGTGGAAATGCCCTATGAGTCACCCACCAGCAGCGCAATTTACACTGCTCTCGATTTTGCTAAACCCACAGCCGACGGCCGCAAGGATCAGCGGACTTTAACCGCGCCGGGCTTCTTTGAAGACTATTCCGATCCCAGCCGCATTAATGATTTTGACTGGCCTAATCCCGCTGACCATATTGATCCGGCAAAATGCAGGCAGGCGGTGGAAGCGGCGCCGCCGGGGTATCCGGTAATGGGTGTGGTTTGGTCTGCTCATTTTCAGGATGCCTGCTCTGCTTTCGGCATGGAAACCGCCCTGGTGAAAATGCTGACTGAACCAGAAATGTTTCGAGCAGTAATTGATCGGATCGCAGAATTCTACCTAGATGCCAATGAGATTTTTTACAGTGCCACTGAGGGTAAACTAGATGCGGTGTTAATTGGCAATGATTTTGGCAGCCAGCGGGGCTTAATGATTTCTCCGGATGCTGTCCGGGAGTTTGTCATCCCGGGTACCATTAAGCTGATTGAGCAGGCCAAAAGCTATGGTTTGAAGGTCTTTTACCACTCCTGCGGCTCAATCTACGATGTAATTCCCGATCTGATTGCCGCCGGTGTGGATGTGATTCACCCCATTCAGGCGCTGGCCAAGAACATGGATCCATACAAGCTCCAGCGAGAGTTTGGCGATCAGGTGTCCTTCTGCGGCGGGGTTGATGCCCAGGAGCTTCTGATCAACGGAACTCCCGAACAGGTAAAGGCCAAAGTTAAGGAACTAAAATCTATTTTCCCAACCGGACTGATTATCTCACCGAGCCATGAAGCGATTCTCCCGGATGTAAATCCGGCTAATATTGAAGCCTTGTTTGCAGGCATCAAAGCTTAAAAAAACGACCAACTGCCGGCAGTGTAAAAGCCGTGGTTGGTCGTTTTGATCTAGCGGTTATTGACAGTGAAATTGGCGGAGTGGCGGATAAACGCACCTGCCTTGGTAGTAGTTTCCACAATTAAAGCGTGAATGCCGTTTCGCATTGCTGAAGTATCATGCTCCAGCTGCACATGCATTTCACTGCCCCGGTAAATTTCCTCGTTACCAATTTTAATGACAATTTCCTCAAAGTTTTCCGGTTTGCGCATGGACAGTTCAATATCAATGGTCATGATGCCGGAAACTGTTTGAGCCGGCCAGATTTTTGGACTGTTAAACTTAGGAACCGCCGGATCAGCAAATGCTTCAATGGTGATCGGCTGGTGATCAGGCAGACTCTCCCGAAGTTTATCCAAATAATCACCCTTGCGGGCTTCTTCCAGCAGGCTGCGCGGTGAATTGTTGAACCAACTGTAGCCCTGCTGTCTCTCCAGCTCGATATCGGTTACCTGGTAGCGGATAATGCTGTCGCGGCCGGAGAAGATGGGAACCATGGTGTCGATGTCATAGAATCGGGCCCAGTTTCCTGCCGGCAGCTGCGCCAGCTCAAACCACTCCAGCGCGCTGACAATTGCCCGCCGCACTTCCTCAGACGGATCCGGAATTGACATCAAGAAGCGAACCACACCCACTGATTCAGCAGAAACAATCGACGGATGCTCATACGCCCGACCCATTCTCGGTTCATAAGTAACCGGGTCATGCTGCTGACACCAGGCGGTTAAGTGGCCATTGACTTCAATCTGGGATTTTAAAATGTACTCAATACCCTTCTCATACGCTTCTTCTAAGCGGACAAAATTCTCTTCGCCGATGAAATCATAAAGGGCCTGCTGGTTGAGCATGTCCCTGATAAACGACAGAATCCGGGCCATGGCGTTATCATTATAAGTAACATTATCCCAATAGCCGTCCCGGAGCGGATAGTACTGGGGCCAGCCACCGCTGGGATACTGGGCCTCCAGCATCCAGTTTAAACCCTTCATAAAGGCTTCCTTGTGGCGCTCGTGGCCATGCCACTTGTACACCATTGCTAAGAAGCGCATTTCATCAATACTGGCGTTGTTGTCAAAAGTGCCGCACTCCTGACCGTAGCGGTTAACCGGTCCTCTGGACATGCCCGGCTGGTACTTAACTGTGCTGAAATCAGTATTCTTTGTCCAGCCCCCTGACTCGGTCTGCCAGGCAATTAAATTGTCGGCAAGATCTACTGCCCGGGCTGATGTGGGCACACCATACTGGGCGGAAACTGCAGAAGTACAAACAACAAACATGACAGCGAGCAGCAGCAGCTTCTTAAACTTCAGACACATAATAACACCTCTTTTAATCGTTAAAAGGGGATCTGCCTGCTGAGCAGATCCCCCATCTACTTCTACTATACTATTGTTTCAGCATTTCATCAAGATAGCCTTGGAGAACCGGTTCCCATTCAGCGAGAACGCTGGCTGCGCTGGCGCCTTGTTTAATAATCTGATCAAAGACAGCCTCAGCTTTTGGTTCAGCGTGAACAACCAGCACGCGGGTTTCAACATGGTCTGGTACCAGAACCGAGTTTCTCATAGCTTCCTGGAGGTATTCGAAGGACTCATAGTCATACAGTGCCCATAAGTGTCTATCCCACCACTTAGCTTCCCATTCTTCTTTGTCGATGTAGGGTTCGCGGGTTTGGAACAGAGCGCTGACAACTTCGATTACCGCTCTCGGATCTTCAACAGTATTCGGAATTACACCAACCCAGCGGGTATGCATGTTAACTTCGCCTTTGCCATTTGGTCCCTGCGGCGGAGGAATGATACCCCACTCATCGTTTTGAATAGCGTAGAACTCAGCTTGACGGCCCGGGTTAGAGATGTGAGTACCGATATCTAACCACATAGCTGCTCTGGAGCGGTTGCTGCTGATGCCATCACCAACAAGACCTTCAGACCAAATCTTTTGCAGGAATTCCATGGTTTCCAGGAATTCTGGTCTGAGCAGATCAAATTCTACTCTGCCGTCTTCTCTGATTTGAGTAAAGCGAGCACCATTGGATACCAGGAAGTCATAAACTTCTTTCACACCCAAAGCGCCTAAACCATATTGATCGTATTCACCGTCACCGTCGGTGTCTTTGGTGAGGGCACGGGCGATCTCATAGAACTTATCCCAAGTCCATTCGCCGCGCTCATAAATGTCGTAGAGACTCTCGATGCCTTCCCGCTCAAACAGGCTCTTGTTCCACATGATAACTCTAGCTTCGCGGGAGTGGCCGAGAGCTTCAAATCCGTAAATTGTGCTGCCTACGCTGTCGCCAGACAGTCTCGGATATTGGAACATAATCGGATAGGATTCATAGAACTCATCATCAAGGATATCGTTGAGCGGATGAAGTGCACCAGCAGTAGCAGGTACAACCATACCAGCTGAGAAGTGAGCAAAGTGAACTGTAGTCTCGCCAAGCAGAGAACCTTCTTGGATTGCTGCCCAAGCGTCACCTTCATGACCGCGAGCTACGAATTCAATTTTGCAGTTAAACATTTCTTCAACAGATTTGATATGAGCTAAGAGGCGCTCATCCGGTTGGTACCAGTTGTGGGCTCCCCGTTCTCCCAGCGGAGTAACGTCTTCCCAGCGAGTTTGGATGCGGATAGTTTGTCCGCCCAGATCCCACTTTACTTCTTCAGCGCTTACGCTGACAGCCATTAACAGAATCAGAACTAAGAAGATACTTAAAGATAATCTCTTTTTCAAAGCTAGGACCTCCTTTAAGTTTTAGATCACATTTTTACCCTAAAACAACTACCTGCAGATTGCGTAAATTCTCCTCTCTCCCCCCTTTGCTGTTATTATGTCAGCCAACAATTCCTGTTCTTTCAATGCTCTCCACAAAGTAACGCTGGAGGAAAGCATAGAAGATCAATAGTGGGGCAATAAACATAATCATACCGGTATTGGTTACAATCGTGACATACTCCTCAGTATACTCGTACACGTCAAAAATTCTGGTCAACTGATCCAGCCTAAAAGGAAGCAGCATGGTCTGGCTGGTCATGTACAGCGATGTAAAGTAGTAATCATTGTACTGCCACACAAACGAGAACAGAAACACAATCATCAAAGCTGATTTGGCACCGGGCAGCATAATCCTAACGAAAGTGCGGATTGGACCAGCTCCGTCAACCAAAGCCGCCTCCTCCAAACTCTTCGGCTGGCCGCTGAATACCTGGCGCATCACATAGATAAACAATCCGTTCCTCATGCCCATTCCTGTCAGGGATGTAAGTACAAAGGGCCAAATCGATCCCAAAAGATTGAACGACTTAGGCAATAGACCTGCCAAGTCAAAAAACCGGAAATTGAGGAACATAGGCACCATGATCATCTGAGGCGGCACCAGCAGCGTTAGAATCACCAAAGCGAAGACAAAGTTGCTGCCAAAATACTTAAATCTTGCAAAACCATAGCCAATCACGCTGCAGGAAATCAGCTGCAGAACAGAAACGAACAATGCCAGCAGAATCGAATTGATCAGCGCCACACCATAGTTCATTTCGTGGTACAGCATCTGGTAGTTTCGCGCCAGACTTTGAAAGCTCAGCCGCCTGGGAAACCATTTTACCGATAAATCATAAAGATCCGCTTCTGTCATCAGTGACGATGAGATTTTTATCAGCAGTGGATAAATAATGATAAAGCAGATACCGGCCACTAACACACCACGAACAATACTCCAGGCTATGCCCGCCCAGTAGCTGGATGTCCGGTATTTGCTCGGCCTAACCATAACAGCCATTGTCTCGTCACTCCTCCATGTAAACGACCCGTTTTGATAATACTGCAAAGACAACTGCTAGAATTAATGCAATTACGCCAAAGTACATCCACGTCATCGCCACACTTACTCCGTAGATATTCCGTCCCCAAGCTGCGTTTTCGATCAGTTCAACCAAGCGGTTGCCGGGCGCTGTAAACGAATCAATAATGATATACACAATATTGGTTAAAAACAGCGGTGAAACTAAGGGGAAAGTGATCTTCCAGAAACTCTCCCAGCCGGTTGCCCCCTCGATTTTCGCACACTCATACAAAGACGATGGAATCCCCTGCAGTCCTGCCAGGAAAATCAGAATCGGGATCGCCGAAGCGTTGATGATATCAGGAATCCGATTCACCGCGGCGATAATGTACTGGGTGAATGTTTCCGGCAGGCGCATCCGCATCAGCACTCCCATAATAATCTGGGAAGAATAAACGATCTCCTCTTGGGATGCGTGCATATGCATTTCATGAAAAATATCCCCGGATTCAAACTTATAAATGATTCCGGAAGTCAGAATAACCGGCAGGAAGAAAACCACGCGGGCCAGAGTTCTGCCCTTAAACTTTTGATTGAGCAGTGTCGCAGCAAAGAAACTGAAGATAATCACTGCCGGGATATCCACCAAAATCCGAGCGGTGGTTTCCACAAACACCTGGACGAAATTGGGATCTACCCGCAGCGCGTAGCGAAAATTCTCCCAGCCTACATAACTAAGGGTAAAACCGGTCGGGGTGATTTTTAACTCACTGAAGGCAAACTGGAACGACTGAATTATGGGACCGAGAAAAAAGGCAATAAACCCAATGATAAACGCTCCTGTAAAGAGCAGTCCCCAGATTGCCCGCTGACGAGTAAGAGTCAGCCTAAAGCGTCGTCTAGCACGCTTTTCCATTAGTTTCCACCCCCGATAACCACGAAGTCCTCACCATCAATCACCAATCCATTAACTTCCACCGGATGCTGGTTATAATTGACAATAATCTGTTTGCCATTTTCATAAGTGGTCATATAAACCTGTTCGGCAAGCATGCGGTGATCAACGATCAGCTGATCCTGCACGTCTTTCAACGCCTCATTGACAGCGCGGTAAATCTCGGCCGCATCCTCCATCCAGTCGCCATAGTGAAGCGCATATAAATGGTCAAACTTGGAGCCTTTCACGGTAAACGACGGCTCATAGCTGCCGATGAAATACGGATAGCTGCCTGATTCCAGCATTCTCAAGAAATCCGCTTTCGCAGCAGATGACAGATTAAGCGGACTGCCGGCGTAGTCAATTAAGCCGTGAATCACAATCTGGTAAAACGGTATTTCTTCATTTACCACATGATAAGAGCTGCCGCGGCTGGGCAGATTGACAATCGCGTCGGCATATGGAATGGCATAGGCGTTGCCGTGATCCACCATCAGCTTAAGGCCGTTCTCTTTCATTTTGATCAATTGCTTAACTGCTGTTTCCACCGCCTGCTCCCGATCGATCACCCGATTTGGATCATCGATAAAATCGGAGCTTACTTCCCGGCCAAGATCAAAGAGGCTGAGTTTTGCCAAACCTAACTTCTGGTAATCCTGTAAAAACCGATCGACCAGATCATCGAGCTTGCGGGGGGACAGCACATAATGCGAACCGCTTGGATTGCGATCATAGGTATCGAGCCAGTAGCGGTAAGTTCTAGCTACCAGGCGGTCCAGCATCCGCGCTGAATCCTTCCGGGAGCTGAATCCGTCAAACCATCCATCGCGGTACACCCTCATAAACCCAACGCTGGGGTAAACCTCATGTCCTTCGCTTTCAGCATAACTCACCAGGCGGATTAAATCGTCAGCGCTGCCCAAAGCCTTTTCCACAGCTGCTTTGGTCGGATAGTTGTGCTCAACGCCGCCTTTCAGCCAGCCGGTATACTTAAGCTGAATATTTTTGATTCCTTCCTCTTTAAGCGACTCCAGAACCGATTGAGCCTGGTTAAATGTAGTCAAGGGGTAAATTACATCCCGGGCAATGCCTAAGATTGGCTCCCGCTTGTCAACTGCGCCAACCAGTTCCAGGAAAAAGGGAATGCTCTCTCCCGGAGCTTTCCGCTTTAAACCGTGTTTCTCAATCAAATAACTGCGGTAGTAGTTAGCCATGCCCATATAGTTAGCATCTTCGCCGCTTAGAAAAGCATAGCGAATCACGAAATCTCCCTGATAGGGGCGGGCTTGGTAAACAGGCATGCTGCCCGAAAACTCCACGTTTTCACTTTCCAAGCTGATTGACACACTGCCGGTGGGCAGCAGCGAAAACTCGGCAAAAACTCGGTTGTAGTTATCGGTCCGCCCCGAAATATCGGCCTTGATCCGCGCTAACGATGCCCCTTCTTCAATAATGGCAAACACAGCCTGATCATTGGCTTTAAGACCAAAGACCGGCAGGCGGATCGTTTCCGGGAAGCGCTGCATCTCGTTAGGAGTATTGAGCGCATGATCCCTGTCATAAACTTGATCATTGTATCCGGAGGTAAACAGCCGGTTATTATTCAGATAAATCAAGGCTCCCGACCCGTCAGGAACAAAGATATAGCCTTCATCGTTAATATCAGCAGCGCCAAAATTCTCTAACACCCTCAGGGTGTGGAGATGATAAGAAAACTTTTCTCCAATCCGGTTTTCCACATCGATGGGATACTCAATCTCAGCAGCCGGAATCCGCACCACCAGATTGGCGCCGTCGAGAGTGTACTCAATTGGCACCGAAAACACCTGAAGATTGGCCAGAATCGGATCGATATTGTTTTCCAGATGATCCTCGGCAGATTCAAGCGGCGTGTAGCCTGTTTCAATAATGATCTTCTGCACCGCGGTTAGATAGAACCGCGGTACTAATTCCATTAAGTATGTTGGACTGTCCACTAGATGAGCCACATGGTCAAAAACGATATCATCGGATTTTTCAATATCTAAACGGTGATCCACAATGGTGTACAGAAGACGCCACACAATATCTTCTTTTTCTTTATCGAGCTGCTGCTCCAAGCGTTTAATCTGGCTCTCCAGCTCACCCCGCTCGCCTTCGGGCAGCCGGGCTGCTTCTGCTTTCATGCTGTTAAGCTCGCCAAGACGCTCCTGGTAATCAGGATTGAGGATTACTAAATCATACTCTCCAAAAACACGCTCCTGCTGAACCCCGGGAATCGCCTTGCGCTCGCCTTCCAAGGGCGCCAGCATAATCAAGTTATAGTATTCCAGAATGCGGCTGCGGTCGGATTCACTTTCAATCTTAGACAGAATTACTTCCTCCATCCGCTGCTGCTTGATCATTTTCGGAACATAATGCTCCGGCTTCCACTCTTCGACAATCGTGTAATCCACCCGCACTCCATTTTCAATCGGCGAGACTTCAAACTGCTCGTAATCAATGCTGTAGCGGTGATTGTCTTTCTGCACTGATTTCGGATCATGAACAATAGTAAACTGGCTGCTCAACCGGTTGAATACATACCCACTGGTAGAAAACCGATTCTGCGGATTGGAAAACCACAGATTACCGGTTTGAATATCTTCTACCGCAATCTCGGTAGTTTCCGGATTAAAATACAGGTTTAAGTATTCACTGGCGGCAGCAAGCTCAAAATCGGCAAGCTTGGCGTCAACGGTAAAACTGCATAACAGTACCAGGAACAATACACTTAAGCCTAGATAAAGATTTTTACTGGATCTCAGCTGCCAACTCACGTTCCTCGCTCCCTTATTGTGAGACTGCACTACAACCTAAAGGTCAGTTCCACATACATTTCCCGTACAAAATTGAACATCATATCAATTACATGGAAAAACAGCAAACCTACAAAGATAACAATTCCAATCCCAACGATAGTAGCCAGGGTTGTAAAGATCGTTTTGCCGAAGCTGTATTCGTGAATTACCCCGGTTCCTAAAATGAGTAGGGTCATGGCCCAAACCACTCCCACCACCAGCAGCAGATAATAGAAAGTGCCTTCTTCGATGGTCATATAATTGCTGATGATGGTAATTGGGAAGTTTATGAGAATCATGGGCGTTAAGGCATACGCACCGGCGATGTAAATATCCTTCATCTTACCCTTGCCGTCCATCAGGGTTGTTAATGCCCAGTTAACAACACACCACAAGATAAATGGTCCTAAAAGACTTGTTGCTTCAACAATAATGTTTAAGTCTTCAATGCGGTTATAATTAAGCACAAAGCCGGTGTACTGCCGCATAAAGATATAAGATATCACTACTAGAATTAACAGGATGGTCGCGGCAGAAGATGTACCCCGTTTCTCATATTTTAAATCCCAGAAGCCATCAAAAGGATGGAATATCACATGTTTGGCAAAGCGCAGCGCCTGCCAAGTTTTCCTCAGATAAATCACCAATCGGTTGCCCTGCACCCGCTCGCTGGCAAGAGCGGCTGCTGCCTGGCTGCTGCGGAAGCGTTCCTTAAACTTAGTCCGCCACTGCAGCTTGGCACCGATAGATAAAACGGCAATAATCACCAGGGCAGCGGTCATGATTTTTCCGAAATTAGCACCGATTACCTCGCGCCGGTAGCGGTAGAAGGCCTTAGAATAGCCTTCCCGGTCGCTGCCGAGGCGGTAATACAGCATGGCCTGCTCGAAGTTGCCTTTGCTGAGCTCCGAATCGCCCATACCGGAAAAGGCCAGCTCATTATTGGCGTTCAGCTTAACAACCTGCTGCCAAACTTCAGTTGCTTCATCGTACTTACCCCGGTTGTAAAGGTCCAATGCGGTGTGAATCAGCTTCGCATACTCCGTCGGAGCAAAAACAGTGATGCTGTTGGTGCGGCTGTCAATAACCAGCAGCTGATCCCCTACCGCTTCGATGGCTACCGGACGGCTGAACAAGCCTACTCCTTGGCCGAGACCGCCGAAAACATATAGGAGATTGCCCTGGCCGTCATAGGTAAAGATCCGGCCCCGCTGCTGATCGAGCACGCTGTAAATATCATTCTCCCGGCCGACAACATCAACAAAGCGGGAGTTTCCTTCTAAACTGGTTCCCATGCCGGGGCGGAGATCCCCCATCACCGGATGAAGACCTTCCCGCTTGAGAATATCCACACCAGCGGGGTTTAACTTGCGCACAAAGTGGTCGTCCTGGACCTCACCGCCGGAAATGGTAGTCAGCATGAACCCATCGGCATCTAAGTGCATGCTGCTGTACTCGGTCGGAAGAAACAGCCTTCTGCGGCTTCGCTGTTCTTCGGACGCAATCCGATACCAGAAGTACTCCCACACGGTAGGCGATACCCGCGGCGCACCGGTAAAGGTGCGGAAGTTACCTTCCAGATCGAGCTCCATCAAGCCCTCGTAAAGACCTTCGACGATTACATACAAGCGATCGAACCGGTCAACTGCGATGCGCTTGGGACGAAAGCGGAAGTGGCGCGGAAAAGCGTCGGGATTGTCTGTTTTCGGTGCCCCGATAATTGAAATCAGCTCACCGTCTTGCTTCAGCCGGACAATCCGCTCCCGATTCGTATCGGCGATGTAGATCTCGCCTTCCGCTGTTACAAACACACTCTGGGGATTATTAAAGGTATCCTTGACACCGTTATTGTCAAATTCCTGGTAAATCCGAACCACTTCAAAGCCGCTGGTGGTTTTGACAATGCGGTTATTCCCGGAATCAACGATATACAAGGTCCCATCATGAGCTCTAAAAATATCCTGGGGACTGCGAAAATCCCCAGCGCCGATATCGCTGCCGAATATCACCTGCACCGGCAGATATGGTTCGGGTGTGGGCATAGGAACACCCCACGCATCAAACAGATAACTTTTGTAGAGGGCTGCATCAACAGGCAGCGCGCCCATAACTATCAGTACTGCTGCTAAAATAACCACTTTGACAAATATACTTCGTTTCATGCTTTAGTCACCATCCCGGTAAAGGCTATCCATGTCCCCAGTAAATACTATGTCTTCTATTTCGATTTTAGTAAAACTATCCTTCGAAACTCTTAACAAGTAAAAGTGCCGGTAAATTTTTAGTAAACTTCCTGATGAATAAATTATATAACAACGAGTTAACAATGTCAATTTTTTCTCAACCGATTTTAGCTGGTATTTTCCATTGAAACAAGCAGGCAGTTCCATTTTTCTTTAAGTTAATCTAGACAACAGTTTGCTAAGTTTACTGATATAGTTTACAATAACGGTGGGAAACTAGATCTGTTTTTGCAATTTCGAACTTAAATCAACTAAAATTTTTAGTTGGCGATTTTAACTTTAAAAATATCAAGAATCAAGATATAATATACAAAGCGTTGGAAACATAAACTACGTCTATGGAGGGTGCGATATGGAATTGCTTAAAGAAATCTCCCTGAAACTGCAGCAGGGCAATGCAAAAGCTGTTGAAGAGTTAGTTCAGCAGGCCATCAACCAAGGTTTGAAGGCCGAAGAAATCCTCGAGCAGGGCTTAATGCCGGGCATCGATGTGATCGGCGCAAAATTTAAGAACAACGAAATCTTTGTTCCGGAAGTACTTATCGCTGCTAGAGCTATGAATGCTGGAACTGCTCTTTTAAAACCCCTATTAGTCTCAGCAAATGCTCAGACTAAGGGCAAAGTCGTGCTGGGTACCGTCAAAGGCGATCTCCACGATATCGGCAAAAACCTAGTGCGGATGATGATGGAAGGCAAGGGCTTAGAAGTAATCGATTTAGGCATCGATGTACCCTGCGAGAAGTTTATTGAAACCGCTAAAGCAGAAAATGCCCAGATCATTGCCTGCTCCGCGCTGTTGACGACAACCATGAATGAAATGAAAATGATTGTGGACGCCGCTGTTGAAGCGGGAATCCGCGATCAAGTTAAGATCATGATCGGCGGCGCGCCGGTTACCGATCAGTTCAGGGAAACAATCGGCGCTGACCTCTACGCTCCCGATGCGGCATCTGCTGCAGAAGTTGCTGTGGAGGCATGCACTGCTTAAAACTTAAAGAGGCTGTTTGGCATTACACCAAACAGCCTCTTGTTATCTCACCATCACTAAGGAAACGCCATCAATCAAGCCGTAATCCTCAAACTGATAGCTGTCGATCCAGTTCGCTGCGTCTACAAACTGATTGGGTCCGCACCACGCCGGCGATTGGAGGCGGTGATGGAGGGGACCAAAGGTATTCCGAAGCGATCCCACCACTTCAATCTGCACCAGATTGCCGCCCTGGTTCAAATCACCACTGACATCAACCACCCAAGGCTCGCTGATCAGGTTATGCCATTGCCTACCATTTACTTTAACTCTAAAAAGGGTCCCCCGGGGATTGTTCAGCTGAAGCAGATAGCGAGTGTCCTGAGCATAGTCATCAAGATTAAACTCCGTTTCATACACTATATTCCCAGCGTAAAACGGGTAGCCTTGGTAGACCCAGCTGCCGTTAGCGAGCCGCTCAGGTTTTCCAGTCACAGCATAGGAATTATATCCTGTCTGCCTGAGGGCAAAATCGCCTACCAGATAAATCTCCTCAAGCTCCACTCCATAATAAAACTCACCGGAAAGCTCGATTATATTCCTGCCCACAGCAGCGTGTTCACAAATATCAACCAAACCAAACTGGCGGTCCCAATAATATCGATCTGTTTTAGTGCTGACTGTCCTGCCGTTTACCTTAAGCTGCCAGTGGTGGCTGTTCTCAATTACCAGCCCAAGCTCTGCCGGCAGTTTCTCGACCATAAACTCAAATATCAGCTTGATGGGAATCCGCTTCAGATCCAGATTGCGCTCCAGCGCAGCCCAGGGCTGCAGACCTCGCAGCGGATCCAAACCAGCTGCCTTCCACAGCGCCCGCCGGACCTGCCAAACCGGAACCTTTTCGCTGTAATTACCTTCTTCAGCCGCAAAGCGGCAGTAATCCAGAGTCAGCGAATTCTTGTGGGTAAGCCTGTAGTTCCACTGATCAGCTGTCCAGATAACACTCTGATCTTTTCCTAAACTAAGCTGAGGTTTTCCAGCGGTCAGCGCTTCGTCAGTGATCAGGAATCCACGGCCACCAGCAGGCGCCAGGGTGAGCTCAAACTGCAGCTTTTCTCCTAAAGCAGTATATTCCACCTGCGCCGCTGCTCCGCTGGCAAAATCTAAGCTGTAAACATACCTGCCTTTTGGCGCAGTAACAATCAGCTCATGTGTCTTTTCCCGACTGAGATTAGCGATAAAGCAGTAATAGGCATCACCATTTGTGCGAACTTGGAAGATGACATGGGAAATATCTTCACCGGTTTTTGTCTCAACTTGGATTGGTCTCAAGCAGATTTGTCCTAAGCGGTCAATCAGTTCGTGGCAATCGTCCGCTAGAAAATCAGCATCTGCTAACAGCCCCTTCCAACTGCTCCTGTCCGGTTCGCCCCCGATTAGGCTGGGGGTTTCCCCCACAAACATCAGCCTGCCTCCGGCTGCCACAAAACGCTTCAACAGCTCAAAGGTGCCAGCTCGCCAGGTTAAAGACGGCGGTACAATTACCGTCCTGTATTTTGTTTTATTAATCTGCAGATAAGCGCGCCCAGCTTCCACCACAACCTCAGCATGTTCTTCCATAATCAGCTCATCGCCATAGTCGAAAGGAATCTGAGCTTGAAAGAGAGCATCCTGAAGCTTAATCAGCTCTGCATCGTATTTGCTGGGCAGAGGACGTCCACCTTCGCGATTAAACTCGGCCCATACCGAGCCGATGGGATGAAGCACCAAGGTATCACAGAAATAATCTCCCTGCTGACAAAAATAGCCGGCTCGCGCCAAATAATCATTGATCAACCGGTAATACGGCCAGTACGGCTGGTGGTAGCTGAAAGTCGGCGGATAATCCCGCTTCCGCTCTCCTGTCATGGAGTACAGCACCAAATGCTGAGATAAAAACGTGATCCCCAAAGCAAAGTGGTAGTTAGCAATCCACTGCTGATCCGCAAACGTCATGTGGTGGCCGCTGACGCCAAAAATCTCGCACAGCATCCGCCGGCGGCCAAACTGATTGCCCACCGATGCGCACTGCTTCAGAGTCAAGGCGTTAGCAGTATTATTGCCGAGGTGATCAATGCCCGGGACATGCATATACTGGTAGTGGGGCATAGCCGCTCCCACGGCATTAGTCTGCTTTACCAAAGTATCTTCGCTTAACAGGTGCCCGGTGGCCATTAACCCGTGCTTGTCGCACCAGTCATAGATCCGCTTGGTAAAGTTTTCCACAAAAGCTTTGGTGAGGGTATAGTAAAAATCTGAGCGGATCTTCGCGCTTTCCACTGATTCAAAAAACAGCTCCGGCAGATGATTCATAAGATCGTAGCCGTGGTGGCTGCTAAAATACTCAGGAATATACGGCGACCAAGGGATGGAATTGTCCGCTTTGCTCCGGTATGTAGGCTCATCGGTAAAGATACCCGGAATTACTGAACCAAAATACTCACCTACCCGGTTTAAATACCGCTCATGGGTAACTTTAATAAACTCCTGAACCGCCTCAGGATTAAAGACATCAATATAGCCATGGCCGTTGCTGTTGCTAGTCGGTCTCTGCACCTGAATTTGAAACTGACAGTATGTAATTTTATCATTATTCTCAGCCTGATGAGTAATCTGGTCGGATCTGCCAATCCGCTCAAACCTAATTAAACTGCCACCTGGATCAAACTCAAGGCAGAAAACAGCCGCTGTGTTAGGATCGTTTAAGGCATCAGCAATCGCAGCTGCAGAACTCGGCATCATTACCAGCCACTTCGCCTTATACTCATCACTGCTGGCGGTCACAATCCCTCCCGCGCAGCCGCTCGGCCACCGATCCTCATCGTACATCCAAGCATCCATGCCTTGGTTTTCAGCTTCTGCAGCGGCAGCGCTTACCCGCTCAAACCAGGTATCAGTAAGGTAAGGAGTGCGCAGGCCTTCCCGGGAATGCATGAAAAAGCCGCCGAAACCCTGCTCCTTCATTTCCCGAATCTGCCGGCGAAGCTCCTCCTCCGCAAGCTCATCATTCCAGGACCAAAACGGCGCTGTCCGATATTCCTTGGGGGGATTCTTAAACTTTAATAGATCCAAATTTACCACTCCCGATGTTTTCTATTTAAACCCGGTAGTTCTCCAAATAATCCTGCGTTAATTCGTGCAGCTGCTCCACCTCCACCTTAAACGAAGGCTTAAAATCCGCAAGGGGACGCCGGCGGGAATAAAGCTTAACCGGCAGACCTTCTAACTGGCAGTGGTATTTCGCATTAATGGGATAGCACTGCTGTTCAATCACCGAAGCTAGTCCAAGAAAATCCTGCAGCCGTTTCGCCTGCTCCGGATACTGCTGCCAGTTTTCATAGAGCCACACATACAGGGACGGATGGAAATTTCCCATCACACCGCTGAAACCGTCTGCGCCCATCTCCAGAGACATGAGCAGAGTCGCGGAATTGGCGTTGAGAAACTTAAGATCGGTACCCCGAACAAGCGCAATTTTGGCTTTGATCTTATCCGGATCGCAGCTGGTATCTTTAAAGAAATGAAACCGACCCGTCTCACTGCACCACTTTAAAAGCTCACCTTCAACCGGGCGGTTGTACGGCGCAGGGCACTCATATAAGCCCAAAGGCAGATCCGGCAGGTTTGCCATCAGCTCTTCCAAATTTCTCAGCCACACCGCCTCTGATTCAGTCTCAGCTGCTAAGCGGTTAGCAACCAGCACCAGCACATCGATGCCGGTATCAGCCATTGCTTTCAGCTCGTCAATCTGGTCAGCAAGGTTAGAGCTGTTGTGGCCGGAAGCGGCCACCGGAATCCTTCCATTCACTGCCTCCACCACAAACTTAGCCAGCTCAGTCCGCTCATCCAAACTTAAATACTGCATTTCACTGGACTGGCAGACTGCGAACAAGCCGTGAACTTTTCTGGCGAGATACCACTCGATCATTGCTTCCAGGGCCGGATAATCAATTTTATTATCATCAGTAAAAGGGGTAATCATAGTTGGCCAAATGCCTTTAACAATAGGTAGTTGTTTAGTCATGGGATATCTCCTTTGTGTGTAAATTACCTAACAGAATCATATCAATTATATAAAACGAGTTAATATTTATCAACTCAACTGTAAATACCAGCGGCCTTAGTTCTTGACACGGTAAAATATATCCACTAAAATATAAGTAAAATATTTATTTTTTTAAATAAATATTATCTAAAAAAAGGAAACACACAGGCCGCATGAAAATAACCGGAACGGGAGGTGAGAGTCCGACACAACTGCTTGGGGCCCAATTTTTTTGGAAATTAACAGAAAGGTGGATGACTAAAATGAAATCAAAGCTGTTAACTCGTATCATGCTCGTTAGTTTACTGGCTTTAACACTGATCGGCGCCTCTGCCTTTGCTTTCCCCGTCAACAGCCCGGTAGGATTCGCTACTTATCCAAGCCTGGGCATGAGCGGCATTACCGGCGGAGGAAATGGTGAAACCGTGGTTGTTACCAACATCGCAGATCTGCAAAAGCACGCTTCCAGTCCGGAACCGCTGACAATTTTCGTCAAAGGCACAATCACCGGTTCTCGCGATGTTCATGTTGAATCCAACAAAACCATCATTGGTTTAGGTGACGACGCCACCCTGAAGTGGTTTGGTTTAAGAGCAGATGGTGCCCATAACATCATCATCCGCAACCTCACCATCACCGACGTGCGCACCGATGATGCGATTGCCCTGCGCGACTGCCATCATGTCTGGATTGACCACTGCGACCTGCACAAAGCAAAAGACGGTCTCCTCGACTTTACGCTTGGCTCTGACTTCATTACTGTATCCTGGACCATTTTCAGAGAGCACGACAAAGTGTCCCTGATCAACTCAGGAACCAACCACTGGGAAGACCACAACAAAAACAGAAATACATACTACTATAACTGGTTCAAAGACAATGTCCAGCGCAATCCTCGGGTTGGCTACGGCTTAGGACACGTCTTTAACAACTACTACACCAATATTACCAGCTATGCGATCGGCACCCACACCCGGGCTAAGGTGCTTGCTGAAAACAACTATTTCTTCAATACCAACAATCCTTTCCAGCAGATGTACAACCACAATGATTGGGAAGCTAACTATGGTGATCTGGAAAGTGTCGGCAATATCTTTGAAAACTCCCGCGGCAATACAACCGGTACCGGTAAGTCCTTTGACCCAAGCTTCTACTACGATTATGACTTTATCTTAAGTGATGCCGCTGCCATCCCGAACCTGGTCAGCACTTACGCAGGACCGGGAGCAGCCTTTGAACACTTAGTTATTCCAGTTCCCGGCAACGGCACAGTTGATCTTGCAGTTAACGAACCGGAGTTAACCTGGGTGGATACCCGCGAGGTTGAATCCTGGAACGTGTATTTTGGCACCAATACCACGCTTAACCGCAAAGCCAATGTAACCGAACCCGTCTTCAACCCGGGCAAACTCCAACCCAATACTGTCTATTTCTGGCGGGTTGATGCAGTTACTGCTGATGGAGAGATTAAAGGGGAGCTGTGGAGATTCAGAACTGCTCCAGCGCTGGCTTCCAAACCTCAGCCGGCGAACGGCAGCCAACCGATGCCCTACGACCAGGCTGATGCAGTTTCAGCTAAGCCGCTGGAGTTAGACTGGGCAGCTGGATTAGGCGCTGTTGCCCATGATGTATATCTGGGTACCACTCCTGAGCTTGACGAAAACAATCTGCTGGGCAGAGTTGAAGAATCATCCTTTGCTCCGGGCAGACTCCAGTTAGGTGAAACCTACTACTGGCGGGTAGATACTGTGCTCGCTGACGGCACCATTGTTCCGGGCGAAACTTGGAGTTTTGAACTGCCGGTACTCTATATCGGAGCAGGCAGGACCGAAGCAGAAGATATGGTAATTGGCGGCCGCTACTTCAAGGAGCATCATCCGGCAAGTCCGGGAGCTTATCTGGTACCATCCAATTACTGGTTGGTGAAAGTGGAAGCCGGTACTGGAACTCTGAGCGCAGTCTGGAATGATCCGGACACTGTCTGTGATCTAACCATCGCTTACTTAGACCAGAGCTCTGGCCGCGGCGTGATCACTGTGTATGTCAATGATGAGCAGGTTGACCGGATCGTTGCGACAAAGAACACCAATCAAATTGAAACTCATACGATTGAAAACGTTGAGCTCAAAACCGGTGATGAAATCCGAGTTGTTGGTTCCAGTGACCAAAGTATGCTCACCAGAATCGACTATATCGAGATTGCCGTAAAATAATAAAAACAGATCTTAAAAGCGACCCTGGAATTGTCCTGGGTCGCTCTTTTTATGCTGTTGATTAAAAGATTACTCGTTTTCCCTGCTTGCCCGACTCGTAGATCGCGCAGACCAGCTCTTGGGTTTTCAGCGCATCTTTTCCGGTGATATCCGGCTCAAAGCCCGCGCCTAAAGCCTGATAAAAGTTGGCAATCTGCTTAACGTGACTTACCCCCCAGTACTGCTTCACATTTCCGTAATTAAAGGACTCCCGGGGATCTTTATCCGCTTTAAATTCGCGGCCATCGTTGAGGGTAACCACGGCGCCATCAGCGCTCATTTTCGCCTTACCCCGCTCACAGTAAAGCTCGATCTCTACCGGAGCATCATAGCCGTAGTAATTGATGGTGTAGAAGCTTGCCAGCACACCGTTTTTAAACTGGATAATCCCCTCCGCCATATCCTCAACATCGATTTTTTGGTGAGTGCGGTTGGCGATATTAGCCTCTACAAACTCAATCTCAGAGTTGATCAGCCAGCGGGCAAGGTCAAGAGTATGAATGGCCTGGTCGATGACTACCCCGCCGCCTTCTTTATCCCAGGTGCCTTTCCAGTCGCTCTGGGAGTAATACTCATCGGTGCGCTGCCAAGTTACCGACAGCTTGCAGGAAATCACACCGCCGAGTTCACCGGAATCTAGGGCTTTTTTGATTAATTTTGATCCGGGATTGTAGCGGTTTTGGAAAATTACTCCGAGAACCACATCGTTTTTCTCAGCAGCAGCAATCATGGCCTTGGCATCTTCAAGCTTAATCGCCATTGGTTTTTCTGTCAGCACATGCACCCCTTTTTTCGCAGCGTAAATCGCCATGGGCGCGTGCAGGTAGTGAGGTGTGCAGATGTGCACGACATCCAGGTTTTCTTGATCGATCATTTCCTGATAATCAAGGTAGTAAGCGCAGTTAAACTCCTCCGCTTTTGCCCTGGCCCGGTCTTCCTTCACATCACAGACTGCGACCAATTCAGCATTTTCCTGCGCTGTAACAGGAATGGCATGCATCGGAAATATGTTGCCGCAGCCAATAATACCAACTCGGAACTGTTTCATTAATTAAACCTCCAGCACTGCTTAATCTAATTGGATTTATCTAGGCCCACCACATTTGGCCGGTATCTTCAAACATCAATACATCCTTGAGAAACTCTACTGCTTTAGTAAGACCTTCATTTACGCTCATTAAGCTGTCTTCGTGCTCAATGCTTAAAACATAGTCGTAGCCCACCATCCGCAAATTACTGACAATGTCTTTCCAATACTGGGCGCTGTTGCCGTAGCCCACAGTTCTAAACAGCCAAGAGCGGTTGATTTCATCGCCGTAGTGCTTGGTATCAAGCACGCCGTTAACCGCAGTGTTGTGGGGATCAATCTTGGTATCCTTGGCATGGAAGTGGAAAATCGCTTTACCAAGCTTTCTGATGGCAGCAGTGGGATCGATTCCCTGCCAGATCAGGTGGCTCGGATCAAAGTTAGCACCGATTTCTTCGCCAACTGCTTCCCGAAGCTTCAGCAGCGTTTCGGGATTGTAGACGGCAAAGCCGGGATGCATTTCGAAAGCAATTTTATCAACACCGTGGTCCCGGGCAAATTTCACTGTCTTTTCCCAGTAGGGAATTAAGACATCATTCCACTGATAGTCCAAAATATCCAGAAAATCCGAGGGCCAGGGGCAGGTAACCCAGTTCGGAGTTTGATCCTGAGGCGAACCTCCCGGGCAGCCTGAGAAAGTGTTGATGATATTAATCCCCAGCTTTTCAGCGAGGAGGACCGTTTTTTCGAAATCCCGGTGAAATCTGTCGGCAATCTCCTGCTTGGGATGAACCGGATTACCGTGGCAGCTTAACGCGCTGATCATCATCTCATGCTTTTTGAAGAGATCCACAAATGCCTGGAATTTGGCTGCATCGCTCAGCAGCTCATCGGGATCAGCGTGGGCTTTACCCGGAAAGCCGCCGCAGCCAATCTCAACCGCCTGCACACCGAGGCTTTTTAAGTACTGAAGCGCTTCATCCAAACTGCGGTTACCCAAAAGCACAGTAAATACACCCAGTTTCATCAATCTCACTCCTCGAAAAATACTGGTTTGCCGGTCTCCGCCGATTTATAAATGGCTTCCAAAATCTCAGTCACAACCAAGGCCTGAGCTGCCTCTACCACGAGTGGGTCTCCTTTCAGAATCGCATCATAAAACACCTGCGCTTCTCTTTCCCCGGGACTCATAGTTTCGCCCTGGTAGAAATCAACTCCGCTTGCTCCTAACTGCGGTTTTTCAACAAAGTGCTTGCCGTATTTCTGGCCGTTGATCCTTAAGCCGTCCCGCATATCAGCGCCGCCTAAGGTTCCGCACAGAGTCGTAATCGCTTCGCCTACCTCCAAGGTGTTTAAGGCCCAGCTGGACTCCAGAAAGATGGTGGCACCGTTTTTCATGACAATAAATCCAAAGGCGGAATCTTCAACAGTAAATTCCTTGGTATCCCACGGCCCAAAAGAGTTGGCCAGGGCTTTATCCGGGTTATCGGCGAGCATGCGGTAAGTGGTGCCCACAGCATATTTCGGCTCATAGTTATCCATCATCCACAGGGTTAAATCAAGAGCATGGGTGCCGATATCAATCAGGGGTCCGCCGCCCTGCGCTTCAGCATCGAGAAATACTCCCCAGGTGGGAACAGCGGCTCTTCTCACAGCGTGAGACTTAGCAAAGTAGATTTCGCCCAGTTCGCCATTGCGGCAGGCCCGGTACAGATACTGGGCATCTTCCCGGAAGCGGTTTTGATACGCGATGGTTAACAGCTTGCCGGTTCTCTGGGCAGCCTCATACATCGCCCGCGCTTCCGCGGCTGTTTTGGCCATGGGTTTTTCGCACATTACATGCTTGCCGGCTTCCAACGCTGCGATCGTCATCGGGGCGTGCAGGTCATTGGGAGTCAGCACATGGACCGCATCGACGCTGGAGTCTGCCACGAGTTCCCGGTAATCCACATAGACTTTAGCATCCTTAGTGCCGTACTTTTCTTTGGCTTGTTCGGCACGCTCAACTATAATGTCGCAGAAAGCCACAATATCAACCTCTGGAATTTTGGCCAGGGCCGGCAGATGCTTGCCGTTGGCAATGCCGCCGCAGCCAATAATCCCAACTCTTACCTTTTCCATCGTTCTACCTCCCCCT
>DURM01000006.1 GCA_012837335.1 Bacillota bacterium | reverse complement strand
TCTCACCATTTTCTGTTCGACTTTGGTCAATCGTTTAAGGTTTTTCTTGAACGTTCTAGTGGGCTTTAGTTTAAATCTCATCTAGATCAATACCTATCTCCTTAAACATTTCGTCAACATCATCATACGTTTTCAGTGTATCGCTTTCCAATTCCGCCTCCCTTATTAGCTCGGCAATTTTCTTCATTTTTGCTTTCGGATATACCACTACTGGACACAGGAAGATGCCGCCATCCTTTTCAATAATCTCAAATCTATCACCAACACTAAGTCCTAGGTTTTTAATAATTTTAGCAGGTATTGTTATCTGCGATTTATCTCTCAGTTCTACTATCATCATGGTTTTCCCCCTTTCCTATTTTCCGACTTTCCTACTTTCTAACCATAGTCTATGCTAATTTGTCATATTTGTCAAATGGTACTCGATACCAACAAACGCTATGTTAAAAAGCCTGCTGGCTGAATGCAGCAGGCTTAATGTTTGATCTAAAACTCAATGTGATACTTGGTTCCATCTGCGCTCCAGTAGGAGGTGATTCCTAAGGCTGGAATTAAGGCGCTTAACTCCACATGGAAATTGCCATCGATTACTTCCGGCCAGTCGTTGACCAGATCTGGTGTGCCGTTAATAAACATATTGGAGTTGCCAACTTCGGTGACGATGGTTGTATCTTGGCAAGTTACCGTAAGTTTCGTTCCGGTTTCGTCAAAGCTGTAATCAAGACCCAAAGCTTCCAGTACCGGCACTGCCGGACCGTAAGCTCCCACCATTCTGTAAGCAGTGAGATTGAGCTCAGTTTGGTTGAGATAAATCTTGATCAGCTCCTTGCCTTCTGCTGCATCAGCGTCTTCCACAATTCTTACTTTGTTAAAGTCAATTACAAACTGATTCGACAGCTGAGTCCAGGGCGGTAAAGCCTGGGGAGGCACCGGTCTTGGGCCCACTTCCCTGGTGAGCACCTGCGGCATTACGGTAGTTAAGCCATTTTCATCAACCTCAAATGGTATTGATTCAATCACTACCGCCGCCGGAGGCAGTCCCGGTCTGGTTGCTGTAATCGTAATTGGACCCGCTTCTCTGGTGGAGCGGATAAAGACTCTGTTAGATCCATTTTCAGCGTAGACATAGGTCGGCTCATGCCTTAAGTCTTTCACGCCGCTGTTGTATCCGCCTAGGAATACCGCCGGACCTTCGATGGTAAAGTCGATCCGCTCGTAATCTAAGGGATGGACTCTGCCGTAAGCGTCCACTACTTCTACATCGATAAAAGCGATGTCGGAGCCATCTGCTCTAAGGCCGTCCGGTCCGGTAACCGGTGTTAACCGGATTCTCACCACTTCATCTACCGTTTCAAGCTTGTGTCTAACCAATTCTTCCCCGGAAGCGCTGTAGCCCACCGCTTCGATATAGCCCGGCTGCATGATGTTGATGCCCCGGAATTCGTAGATAAAGCCATTTCGCGCTTGATTATCAACGCCGACCAGCTCGCCGTTGATGTACAGCTCTACTTTGTCCAGATGCTCGGAGCCAATTACATAAACAGTTTTGTTGGTGGCATCTCTCAGGGCATATTCCCCGGTGTATCTGTGATACTGATCTTTCAGCTCATACACATAGGCGTTCGGATCAGTCGGATAGTTCCAGTGTCCTAATAAGTAAATTGATGGTTCATCGCTTTGAATAGTTTGGAAAGCGTAGAACGACTGCTTCTTGATTCTTACCGGATCTACTCTGCCGCTCATCCGGGCATTTTCAGTTGCCTGCTGGCGTCCGTGCTGATTGGAATCAGTCCAGCATAAGGCAGCGGTGGCGGCATAATACGGATCCGGGTTGTTGGCCTGAACTCTGCGGGAGTAAAACTCATAGTAGCCGGTAACAGTTGCCAGCACAAAGTCTTCGGCAGTCATATCCCAGGCGTCCTGCCCGTTTGCTTTCGAGCCGTTCGAACCGGTAAAAACATTGCGGTAATCGAAATCCGGTGGGGAGAAGTCGTCCCACACTCTTCTTGGCGCTTCATCTCGGGCGTACTCAGTTTCCACTAAGAGCGCCATATCACGAATCACTCGGCCGCTGGCCGTGTAGCCGCCGCCATCCCTGACCCGCCGGCCGAGCATGGTGCCCACCCATTCCGCTTCTTTAACTGTTTCCAGATTGCCGATGGTGCGGCTGCCCATAAAGCGCATGCCGTGGGGATCCAGCTCTTTGCGAAGTTCAGTCATCTGGCGCATGTGCTCAGTGCTGATCTCCGCATTGCCTGCTTCCCAGAAGATGATCGACGGGCTGTTTCTAAAGTAGATAATCACATCCCGCATTACTTCCATCCGCTGATCCCAGCTTCTGCCGGTAACATCGCCCTCTTTGTCTCCGGCCGGCTGGACCGAAACGATGCCGAATTTATCTCCGGCCCGAATATCGGCGGGCTGGGCTGCGATGTGCAT
Organism: Bacillota bacterium; assembly: GCA_012837335.1. Classification (NCBI taxonomy): domain Bacteria; kingdom Bacillati; phylum Bacillota; species Bacillota bacterium. The sequence continues at coordinate 5,517 of DURM01000006.1, read as the reverse complement.
CCAGCGGACAAAGTTAGCATTGGATTCCCTGATTAACTGGGCGTCAAAGTCTTTCAGCCAGTCAGGAGCAATCCCAATGGCTGCCCACTCATTAGCAGCTCTTTGGGCATAACCCCTCAGCCATACAAACTGGTCGTTGATGAACACGCCGCCATCAAATCCGGGCACAATTTCCACTTTCCTAAACCCGGTAGTAATTCTGCTCACATCGATCGCTTGGTCCTGCTCGTCCCGTAAGATGCAGTACACATCGTACAGGTATGGATCATCTACACTCCAGAGCCTTAAGTCGGTTACATCAGCGCAAGCGGTGATCACGGTTGAATCTCGCGAACTGGTGTCCAGGGGTTTCGGGTTAGGTGCGTACGCATCATCAGGCACGACGGTCAGGTATTCCTGATCAGCATCAGCTGCCGGTTCAATTGTGTGAAGCGGTGAGGTAAAGCTGTAAGCCAGCTCACCTGAGTGGTTAATGATATTTACTTCTAAGTAAACCTTTTTGGCTTGACCGCTTTCGTTTCTCACTTCTGATTCCACTGTGATGGCAGCTGTCGCTGCTGCCACATTGATGTTGGACGGATAGATATAGATGCCTTTGGTTTTTAAGTTGCTGTATAAAGGCAGGGTTTGGTAAACATCATTTTTTACATACAGCCTCACGTTGCGGCTAAGACCACCCATAACCGGGTTGAAGTCCTTGGTGTTCCACTGAAAGCCAACACCGCTGTTGGATCCCGGCTCAGTGCCCGGCCTGGTTTCGCTGATGAAGCTGCTCATGCCTCTTCCGCTCGTGTTATCGGTGGCAACGGCAATTACGTTTTCCTCACCGAATTTGATATGCTTGGTTAAGTCAAAACCGAAGGGAGTAACTCCTGCTTCGTAATAGCCCACCATCTCGCCGTTGAGGTAGACATATGCGGCCTGCCTGACCCCTTCAAACTCGATCAAGACCTTTTTGCCCGCATCTTCTTCCGGTACAGAGAAGGTCTTGCGGTAGAAAGCAATCCCCCGCCACACTCCCATGTCGCCCGCGTCATTGGCGACACTGCGGAAAGAATCTTCATCATTAAAGGTATGAGGCAGACTGACATCCTTCCACGCCGAATCGTCGTAATCGGGTTCGTAGAACTGCCGGCCCTCCTCATCGACGATGCCGTTCATGGCTGTTTTAAGCGGCCAGGTGTTCACTGACGGTTTGTGAAATTTCCAGTCTAAGTTAAAATTGTAGACCGCGCTGGGGCTGTCGGGAACACGGTACTGCTCGGCTGCTGCGGCTGTGGTTAAGGCAAACAGCAGCATAAAAGCAATCAGCAGCCCAAAAATTCTTTTGCTCATGTCACTACCTCCATTTACGTTTTAGCCACGGACACTTCTGTAACATAACAATAACATTGTTAACACCGTTATCGAATTGCAATTATTGGTTAAAACATTGCAGATCTTGACGATCAATGGTTACAATGACAAAGGACCGAGGGAAAAGCTCGGTCCTTTTAGTGGCGTTACAGATTAACTTTCGCTCTAGCTCCAGATACAGCTGATATTGCTTTAAGCTCCCAGCCGTGTTCCACCGGCAGATCGAAGTACACATCTTCGTTAGATGGGTAAATTCTCAGTTCCAGTTCTTGGGGATAGCCATAGCGCTTGAGCGCTAGGTACCAGTCATCGCCAGTAGTGAACCAGTCGGCGATCAGTTGATCCTGGTGGTAGACTTCGGCTTTATCGCCAAGGTAGTCAATCTTGAGGTAAAGCTCATGGACCTGACTGGGATCAACTGCTTCAAGCTTCACTTGATAGGCTTTGTAAACTTCATCTTCGGATTTACCATCACCAAGTTCTGCAAAGTTTACCCCTACTTCTACCTGGTTAAACTCCACTGTGATGGTTCGCCGCTCTCCATCTGTGCCGTAAGCAATAATCTCTTCTTTGGCCTTTTGAGAAAGAGCGTAGATTTCGCCATTCTTTTCATATAAAGCGCAGTCAGCAATTAAGAGCTTGTCGCCAAATTTATAGGCCCGTTCCGCTTCCCAGGTGGATAGGGTGATCACCTTTCCGGGTTGTCCCGAAAACTGGTACCGCGGCTCGTTGTCAGTGTAGAAAATGCAGTAATCGCCGAGCCTGCAGAGAAGAGAAGCGTTAGTTTTTTCCAGCACTGTAGCTCCCATCGGGAGGTTATAGGGAATTACCAGGCAATCATCGGTTGCGATGTCGATTCCATCAAGTTCAATGGTGTGGTTATCAAAGCTGAGGCGGCAGCTCCAGTTTTGGTGGGGCTGCATCTGCCGCTTCCGCTGATGGTTGTTGATAAACAAGAATCCTGCTCCGGTTTGGTGGTTGTGCCGCACCGCCGCCCTGACTGTCTCCAGATCCTCAGGAGAGGACGGCTTTTGATCCGGCAGGTAGACATCGGTTGGCGCCAGGATTTCCTGGAAGTCCCGGATCAAGAGATGCCATTTTTTCACCTTGCCGTAGGATTTATTTAAGAGACCTGATTCCCGAATACAGGTTTGGAAGTCATAGCTTTTGATCGGCAGGTCGTTGTAGTAGCCGGTAGCCTTTGACTCCTGCAGAGTAGAGTAGCGGCCGTCAGGGTTGTATCCACCGTGGTACATGTAGTAGCCGATCAGATTGGCACCGGCACCAAGCATGCAGAGAGCCTGGGCTTCAATATCCTCTGGATAAGGATAAGTTCTCCGATGCGCGGTAACCTGGAGCCCACCCCCAAGCTCCGCAGTGAGATAAGGCGCCGTATCTGTATCTTTTTCCACCTGCTCCACCCCTTGGGCTAAATCGGAGCCGATTGTTTTGTCATCGTGGAAAGGAATGAACAGGAACTGCTCGCTGGCGGGCTGTTCTTTGGTATGCTGCGCCCAGGGAGCATCTACATAACCGCCGTAAACCGGCAGGGTTTCCCCATCCAGCACATAGGCTCCACCCCAGGCGGTAACGGTGTAGTAGGGAGTAACAAAGCCCAGCTCAACTGCCATTTCTTTGAGAGTGCGAAGATGGGCAAAGCCTTCCTCCCGAGTTTTCGGACGGTCATAGCAGTGACCGTACTCGTTTTCCAGCTGGATGCCGATGATTGGGCCGCCGTCTTTGCACATCATCCCTTCCGCCTGCTCCGCAAGCTTAGTCCAGTAGTTTTTCACATGTTTGAGATACTCAGGATGGTTCTGCCGCAGGGGGAATCCGCCTTTGGCAATCCAATCCGGAAAGCCGCCGTTTCTGGCCTCCCCATGGCACCAGGGACCGATCCGCAGCCACACCGGCATGTCCAGCTCCTTACAGGTCTCTAGAAACCGGCGCAGATTGCGGGAACCGGTGAAATCGAATTCACCCTGCCTTTCCTCATGGTGGATCCAGAAGACATAGGTGGCGGCAATATCCACTCCGCCGGCTTTCATCTTCAAAATCGCTTCTTCCCACTCATCGGGATGCCAGCGGGAGAAGTGAAATTCTCCCATGACTGGCAGGAACGGACTGCCGTTTTTGATCAGGTACTTGCTGTTGACCTGATAGTAGTCGCCGTTTTGGGCCCTGCCTTCCATCGGCAGCATTTTCGGCTCCTGGCTATTGTCTTTAATAATAAACTTCATCGCCAACCTCCGTGTTATTATAGTTCGATTTCGTTTAGTGTTTCTAACACTATCATCATCGATTCTTTCCAGTTGTCAGGATACTGCTCTGACACTTCAAACGCCAGGCGTCGGCCATCAGGCGCTGCCTGTTTGACCAGATCATGGACTAATTCCTTCAGCTCATCCTTGGGCAAATAGTAGTTGGACACATTGATATTGGACCAGAACAGCTTATCCGGCCAGGCTTGGCGGCACTCTGTCAGGGTCATATCCCCCTCCGGCGGCGGTGTGAGGGACTCGATTAAATCAATCGGCGCTGTGGCGATTAAGTCTTTGCAGCTTTCCAGCTTGCCGTCGTAGTGAGTGCCCACAATTTTACCGCTCTGCTGTAAAATCGGGAACAGTTTTTCATAAACCGGAATATGGAATTGACTGAAGCGCACCGGTCCCATTGTCTCGGCGGTAAAGTTTTCTAACACCGATACAAAGCGGCCCGGACCTTCCGCCATAATTTCCACCTGCTTGGTGAAGTTGTTCAGCATGGCATCGTAAAGCTCCATCAGCTCTGCTTCGCAGTCAAAGAGGTGGAAGGCAAAATTCTGCAGGCCCACATAGTCCACTAAAATGGTCTGCATCGGGGTTCTGCCCGCGGCGATGAGAGCTACACCATAGGGCTGAATTTCCTTTTCCTTGGCCAGAAAGCCCTCATAGTCCGGATATAACTCCGTGTTTTTAGTGATATAGGTCATAATTTTATAATCCTCAGGCGTTTCCAGGTAGTACTTCTGGGTCCAGCCTTCTGCTTCTACTTTGTAAAGTTCCCCCACGGGAGTGACGATGGTGGTGCGGGTAAACTCCCGTCCCCCTTCGGTGTAGGTTTCGGTTTTGTACTCAATATTTTTCTGCACAGTCTTATGGAGCGGCACCTGGTAGGTCACACCTAAGCCCGCTTCAAACAGGGGAATCCAGGCCGGATCATTCTGGGTGTGGCGCCACTCGTTTTGGTAGATAGTATAGGGAATCCGGTCCGGTTTTTCTCCGGACCAAAACGCTGCTAATCGTTCATGGATATTCATACTCATAGTCATCCTCCTTACATGTTGGCCGGATGCTCTACTTCATAAGCACCGGTTTTAAGAGTGATCATTACCTTTCCTGACTCTTCTTTATAGGTAAAATCTGATTTGGTTAAGTTTACGCCGTTGATGGTTATAGCTGCGGCCCCGGCATCCAAGACCAGCTCAGCTTCGGCGTTAAAGGGAACTCTGAAGCGGTAGTGGAGCATGTTATCTTTGTATTCCCAACCGCTTTCATACCTTCCCGCAGCGGTATCGACCTTGGCCTTTGCCCACTCTAAGCTGCGATTGGGCTGAGGCGCCAGGCGGATTTTCCTAAAGCCCGGGTAGGCTTCCTCAGGATTGATGCCGCACATATTGCGGTACATCCACTCCGCAATCGATCCGTACACATAGTGGTTGAGGGAGTTCATGCCTAATTCCCCAAACCTGCCATCAGGAAGCAGGGAATTCCAGCGCTCCCAGATGGTGGTTGCTCCCAGTTTAACAGAATAGAGCCAGCTGGGAAACTCCTCATTTAACAGCAGCCGATAGGCGATATCATTATAGCCGTTTTCCGAGAGCACGCGGCAGAGATAGGGTGTGCCCACGAAACCGGTCTGGAGATAGTAGTTGTTGTCCTCCAGCTTTTTCACCAGCTGCTCCAGAATCCTGGGCCGCAAGTGGTCCGGCACCAGATTCATAAACAGGGGTAGAATATATGATGTTTGGGTATCGGCAGCCATCCGTCCTCGCGGAGTGACGAATTCCTCGCAGAAAGCGGTTTTTACTTCTTCTGCCAGCTGCCGGTACTCTTCGGCCAGCTCAGCTTTACCCAGCACTTCGGCAGTTTTAGCTGTCAGTTCCGCTGAGTAAGCGTAGTA
>DURM01000005.1 GCA_012837335.1 Bacillota bacterium | reverse complement strand
CATACTTGTGGAACCAGTGTCACCTTGATCTCTGTTGTGTATGTTCCCGGTGGATCTCTGAAGTCTCCCTCCAACTTCAGCGGTATGGATACCCTCACTCCGCTGCTGTCAGTTGGAGGATGGTTAATAAGGAAATACGCAGAAGAACCACTGATGCTTTCCCAGGAATCCTTATAGCTAAAGATTGAAATCCTGGATGCTACTTCTACAGCATTCCCTTCTGCTGTTTCCGCTGTTTGAATGCCCGCTACCCGTAAATTCCAAGGTACATTTGATTTAACAAGGGCTTCTAGGGACTGTTCAACAGATTCTCCTGGTGATACCGAGGAGAAAGTAATACTTGGAGTGGTCAGCTCAATCATAAAATACGGCTCTACTGTAAAGCTGACTGATACTGTTTGGGCAGATATACATCCAACTGCGGCAAACAGAACGAAAAGAGATACTACTGAGAGGGTTAAACAACGAAAAAGTGATGCTTTAATTTTGCTCACGCTCCTTGTTTACCTCTCTCTTGGGTGTGGGCTGTTTAATTATACCATAAACAGATTTATCTGTCAATTCCACTTCAAAAAAAGCAAGCAGGTTTTAAGCCTTGCTTGCTTCTAATGCTTTACGCAGTATATCAGCCTTGTCAGTTCGCTCCCAAGGCAGTCCTATATCGGTGCGGCCAAAGTGACCATAAGCTGCTACCTGCCGGTAAATAGGCCGGCGCAGATCAAGGTTGCGAATAATTGCTTCTGGTCGCAGATCAAAATGCTCCTTCACCAAGGCTTCAATTTCGCTTTCCGGAATCTTATTGGTCCCGAAAGTATCCACTCTTACCGAGACAGGCCGGGCTACTCCGATGGCATATCCGATTTGAATCTCAGCTTTATCGGCAAGACCGGCTGCTACAATATTCTTAGCTGCGTAGCGGGCAGCATAGCAAGCAGAGCGATCGATTTTAGTCGGGTCTTTACCGGACAATGCGCCTCCACCATGGCGTCCCATTCCGCCGTAAGTATCAACAATGAGCTTGCGTCCGGTTACGCCTGCATCACCCTGCGGTCCGCCTACGACAAATCTGCCGGTGGGATTAATCAAATACTTGGTATCCTTTAGAAGCTCCTCCGGAATAATCGGGTTAATCACATGTTCTAAGATATCTGCTGAGATCTGCTCATGGCTTACTTCCGGATGATGCTGAGTGGAAACAACGACAGTATCAACACGGACAGGTGTATCCCCTTCATATTCAACGGTAACTTGTGTTTTACCATCCGGCCGCAGATAGGGAACTATTCCCTCTTTCCGAACTTCGGTCAGTTTGCGGGCAAGCTTGTGCGCCAATGCAATGGGAAGCGGCATCAGTTCAGGGGTTTCATTTGTGGCAAAACCAAACACAATTCCTTGGTCGCCGGCTCCTGTTTTGGAGATTTCATCCTGCTCACCGCTGCGCACCTCAAGCGCTTGATTTACCCCAAGGGCAATATCGGCCGACTGCTCTTCTAATGACGTTAAAACAGCGCATGTATCTGCGTCGAAACCATACTTAGCCCGATCATAGCCGATTTCCCGCACCACACTGCGCACCAATGTCGGAATGTCTACATAACATTCAGTCGTAATTTCTCCCATTACCAGTACTAATCCTGTTGTTACAGCTACCTCGCAGGCAACCCTAGCATAGGGATCCCGCTCAATGATTGCATCCAAAACAGCATCAGCAATCTGGTCGCAAATTTTGTCCGGATGGCCTTCAGTAACTGATTCTGAAGTAAAAAAATGACGTCTTCCAGACATATTCTTCACCTGCTTTCGACTCTGAATAAAAAAACTCCCCGCGTGGCCTGAGGGAGGGACAATTCTAGTACCATACTAACATTAGGTAAGCAAAGTGTCAAGGATAAGGATCAACAGGATCGTGTCAAGCAACTGTAGGATGAAATAGGACCCACCAACCCTAAGGGAACGAGTCAACTGGTATTTAGTTATAAATGCAATGATGCATTGGATATTTGCCGTAGCAATGGCCGATATGATCTT
>DURM01000004.1 GCA_012837335.1 Bacillota bacterium | reverse complement strand
GGAAAGCATTTTGACCCTGTGATTGTCGAGGCGTTTATGGTCTGTGAAGAGAAGTTTATTGAGATTCATCAGAAGTATCGCGAATGATTATTTAAGGAGAGAACAAGATGGCTGCAGCCGAGCTGAATTTTGAGGTTCATAATTACATGGAGGATATTGTGTTCGACTTGATTCAGCAAAAACAGCAGTCTGATCCTGATTTTGACTTCTGCCCCCGCTGTGTTTTAGATATCGGTGCGTTGGTTTTAAACATCATAAAACCGCAGTACATTAAGGTAGCGACTAAATTTGCAGATCTGGATCACGCAGCCGCCAATGAGCTGGAGCAGCTGGTGGATCAGGCAGCAGAAAAGGTGCGGGCTAATCCGTATCACGGATTGAACGGCGAGAGTTTTGAGCTTGTCAACTTAAGTGAGACAATGGTCCAACGGGTGCTGGCTGATGTTTTAGAAGAGCAGGGTGAAAAGTTCCAGATTAATGACGATTTAATTCCGGTCGCAGCTGCTTTAGTATTAAACCAAACCAAACCGCGCTACGCTGTTACAGTGAGGGGTAGGGCTTACCAGCGCACGGCCGAACTGGATCATCAGTTTGCGCCAGGAATGATGGCAGCAGTTTATAATGTACTTAATCAGATGAAGGAATTGAAATAGGTTATGGCTCTAATTTGGTTGTTGTTCAGCTTTGGCTTAGTGTTCGGAAGCTTTTATAATGTGCTGATCTACCGCATACCCAAAGGCAAATCAATCGTTTTTCCCCGGTCTCAATGTCCTGACTGCGGGCATACTTTGACTGCTTGGGAATTGATCCCGGTATTCAGCTATTTAATACAGCGGGGAAAATGCCGCAGCTGCGGTGAAAAAATTAGCTGGGAGTATCCGGTTGTGGAGCTCACCACAGCAGTGGGGTTCGCTGTGTGCGCTTATACAGCTGGTTCGCTCAATCAGTTGGCGGTAAGACTGGTATTTTTTTCTCTGCTTTTGATCGCTTCCGTGATTGATTTCAAGCATAAGATCCTGCCTAATGTGATCACTATTCCCGGGATTATCTTGGGGGTTTTGGCTGCGGTTATTGGCTGGACCATTCCCTTAACTGAAAGTTTGATTGGCATTTTTGTTGGTGGCGGGATTCTTTTTGTCATTGCCGCTATAACACGGGGAATGGGCATGGGTGATGTGAAGTTTCTAGCCATGATAGGGGCGTTTATCGGTCCGCTGCCGACTTTGGGAACATTGTTTTTAGGAAGTTTATTTGGTTCCGTGTCTGGCATTATCTATCTTGCCATTACCAAGCAGGGTCGGAAAACACCGATCCCCTTCGGGCCGTTTCTGGCCTTAGGGGCAGTGGTGTCAGCACTATATTTCTTCTAACCAGCGCAGGCTGGTTTTTTTATTTCACACTTTAAAATCCCCCTGAATACAATACAGGAGAAATTGACTAATCCTGAAGGGGGATTCTCATGTCAAAGCAGGGGTGGATTGCGATCATCTGTTTAGCGGTAGCGGTAGCGCTGCTATTAGGAGGTATCGCTGATGCCAAGGAGTTAGAAAGGGTGACCTTATCTGAGGTTGTCCGCTCGGTATTTTACTCACCGCAGTACGTTGCCCTGGAACTTGGTTTCTTTGAGGATGAGGGCTTGGATGTGCAGCTGGAAACCGCGTGGGGCGCTGATAAAGGAGCCGCAGCTCTGATTTCCGGCTCGGTGGATATTGGGTTCTTTGGTCCAGAGGCAGCCCTGTATATCTACCAGCAGGGATCACCGGAGATCATTGTTGGTTTTGCGCAGCTGACAGCCCGCGATGGTTCATTTTTTATGACTCGGGATCTTGAGGAAGCTTTTGTCTGGGATAATGTGCGGGGAAAAACCATTATTGGGGCCAGACCCGGCGGCGTGCCGCAAATGGTTTTAGAATGGGTACTGAAACAGCACGGAATTGAGCCTTTTGTTGATGTGGAGATTCTAACGCACTTTGCCTTTGAAGCTGCCTTAGGAGCGTTCCAGGCGGGGGTAGGAGATTATATAGCTCAGTTTGAACCGGCCATGAGCCAGCTGGAGCTGATCGGTGGCGGCAAAGTTGTGGCATCTTTAGGAGCGGAAGCAGGACCAATTGCTTACACTGTCTACCATGCCCGCCGAAGCATGCTTGAGGAGCGGCCGGAGATGCTGATCAAGTTTACTAAAGCCCTCTACCGCGGCCAGATTTGGGCCCATGAGCATACACCAGAAGAAATAGCAGTGGTTGTGGCTTCGTTTTTCCCAGAAATTGATCATGATGTTTTGGTGAGCACCATCAACAACTACAAGAGCATCAATGCTTGGCAGACCTCTCCCATTATTTCCGAAGCAGCATTCAGACATCTGCAGGAAGTAATGTATGAGGCGGGAGAGCTCTTCGAGTTTGTGCCTTTTGAAGAACTGATGGATAATACCATCGCTGAGGCAGCGGTTAGCAGCTAGTTAATGCCCCATCTTGGGGCATTGCTTGTAAAGGGGTGAAATCTATGCCGAAACTGGAGATAAAGGATGTATCGCTCCGCTACCATACGATTGATGGTGAAATTGAGGCCTTAAAAGACTTTAATCTCTCTGTAAATGCGAAAGAGTTTATCAGCATTGTGGGACCGAGCGGCTGCGGCAAATCGACGCTTTTGTCGTTAGTTGCCGGGCTGATCAAGCCCACAGCGGGTGAGGTGCGCCTGGACGGCAGTCCGGTCGTGGGAACTACGCAGAAAATCGGCTATATGCTGCAGCAGGATTATCTATTTGAATGGCGCACCATTTTGGATAACGCTCTTTTAGGCCTCGAAGTAATGCGTAAGAAAACACCGGAGAACACTGCCAGGGTGAAGCAGATGCTGGTGGATTACGGTTTATCCGGCTTTGAGCACAACTACCCGCAGCAATTAAGCGGGGGAATGCGGCAGCGAGTAGCCTTGATCCGCACCTTGGCTGTAGAGCCAGAGGTACTGCTGCTTGATGAACCTTTTTCTGCTTTAGATTACCAGACTCGCTTAGCGGTGGCAGAAGATGTGAGCCGAATTCTGTGCGAGTATGAGAAAACGATTATCATGGTCACGCATGATATTTCTGAAGCCATCAGCATGGCCGATCGAGTAATCGTGATGACACCGCGGCCTGGATCAGTGCAGAGTGAGCATCTCATTGATTTCGGCCCGGACTGTCTCGAACGCTCGCCGCTTAAGCGACGGGAGTCACCGCGGTTTAGGGAGTACTTCAGTGCTATTTGGAAGGAGCTGAACAGAAATGACCGGTGAAAACTCCTATTCATCCGAGCACAAGCAGTATTTGAAGCGGATCCGCCGCCGCAGGCAGGTAATAGTGGTCTCGCAGATCCTTTTCCTCGCCGCTTTACTTGCTCTGTGGGAGCTGGCATCGTCCTCCGGGTGGATCAACGAGTTTATTGCCTCTAAGCCATCGCGGGCTTGGACAGCAGCGGTAAATTTGTTTAATCGCGGAGAATTATGGCGTCATCTTGGTTACACTATAGGGGAGACAGTTCTCGGTTTTACAGTCGGGACTTTGGCAGGCATTATCATTGCGGCGCTGCTGTGGTGGTCTGATTTCCTCTCCAAAGTGCTGGATCCCTATATTGTCATTCTCAACAGCATCCCCAAAGTAGCGCTTGGACCCGTCTTTATCGTCTGGCTGGGAACCGGGTTAAAGCCAGTTATCGCCATGGCTATAGCTACATCAATTATCGTTACCATCATGATGGTTCACAATGGCTTTAAAACAATCGATCCCAATAAGATTAAGCTGATGCGCACATTTGGAGCTACGCGACTGCAGATCTTCACCAAAGTGGTTGTCCCAGCCAGTGTGCCCACGATGATTGCGGCATTAAAGGTCAGCGTCGGCCTTTCGCTGGTGGGCACCATTGTTGGGGAGTTTCTCGGCTCGAAGGCCGGTTTAGGCTATCTGATTGTCTACGGCGGCCAAATCTTCAACATGTCGCTGGTGATGGCAGCGGTGATCATGCTTTCAATTGTATCGGCCCTGCTCTATTATCTGGTGACGCTGCTGGAGCGGAAGGTAGTCAAATTTCATGAGTAAAAGCACAGCTTAACGAGCTGTGCTCATTTTTTAAATATATTTTAAAACCTGGCAGGAAATGATAATATTTTCGCCAAAATACTAATCAGGAGGTGTTGACATTGAATGTCATGTATCAATTAGAAGATTTCTTTGTGAGAATTAGGGAAGATAAGACTGGTAGATTGAAACTGACAGTGTGGAACAGCAGCGGGGACAAGATTGTGAGTGATTATATCAGTGCAGCATCGTCGGATCATGTGTGGACAAGCATTGCGAGCCACAGTTCGGAATCACTGGTTGAGGATGTAAAGAGTAAATTAATGGGAAATAGTTGAGGTTGAGAACTGCTGTTAACTAGGGACAGTTTAGATAGATATAGGGAACAGGGAGGTTCATCAGTGCTTAATTTTCGTTTTCTCAGTTCTACCCAGATTATCTTTGGCAGAGACACCGAGAATTTAGTCGGAGCGGAAGTCAAAAAATACGCGGACAAGGTGCTGCTCCACTACGGGGGAGGCAGCGTCAAGAAAACCGGGTTATATGATCGGGTTACTGCGTCGCTGAAAGCTGCCGGTGTTGAGGTGTTTGAGCTGGGGGGAGTCAAACCGAATCCCCATCTCAGCCTAGTTAAGGAAGGTATTGAGCTGTGCCGCAGGCACGATATCCCCTTCATCCTAGCGGTAGGGGGCGGAAGCGCTATCGATTCAGCGAAAGCCATCGGTGTGGGCGTTCCTTATGAGGGAGATGTGTGGGATTTTTACTCGGGTAAAGCGGTTCCAGAACAGACGCTGCCGGTAGGTGTTATTTTGACAATCGCTGCGGCCGGAAGCGAAGCCAGCAAGAGCAGTGTAATTACCAACGAGGACGGCTGGTTCAAGCGGGGTCTCAATGTGGAATTGATCCGTCCCAAGTTTGCCATAATGAACCCGGAACTGACCTTTACTGTACCTCCGTATCAGACAGCCAGCGGTATCGCTGATATTATGGCCCATATCATGGAGCGGTACTTCACCACGACTCCTGATGTGGAGTTAACCGACCGCCTCTGTGAAGCGGTACTGAAGACGATTATCAGCTGCGCTTACCGTGTTATGGAAAATCCCGAGGATTACAATGCCCGGGCCCAAATTATGCGGGCCAGCACTATTGCTCACGATGATTCGCTGAGTACGGGAAGGACCGGTGATTGGGCGTCGCATCAAATTGAGCATGAAATCAGCGGCATTTACGATGTAGCCCATGGTGCCGGCTTAGCGATCGTGTTCCCAGCCTGGATGAAGTATGTCTACAAGCACAATATCCCCAGATTTGCCCAATTCGCTCACCGGGTATGGGATGTGGACATTAAGTTTGAGAACTTGGAATCAACAGCACTGGAAGGAATTAGGCGCCTTGAGCGGTTCTTCACTGACATCGGCCTGCCAACCAGATTAAGCCATCTTGACATTGGTGATGACCGCTTGGAAGAAATGGCCGATAAATGCAAGATGTCTAGTGATAATACGGTAGGCCAATTTGTGAAGCTGACCCGCGATGATGTGCTTGAAATCTACAAACTCGCATTATAGACGAATACAGGCCTCAGCCGGATTTTTATCCGGATGGGGCTTTTTTTATACTGCATATATTGGTTATAATTGGTACAAACTGGTAATGGAGGGATCGGTATGTCTCAGTCATTACCAGGATTAAATCGCTATGTGATCAAATCTAAACTGGGTGAAGGGGGATTTGGGCAGGTTTACTACAGCTGGGACCGGCAGTTGAATCGGGAAACAGCGGTTAAAGTGCTGGAGAATAATCGGCTCGCCCTGACCGAAGCTCAGATTTTGGCCGGTTTTGATCATCCCAATATCGTGAAACTATACGATGTGGTTTCTAGCGGCAGCGCCCTTTATTTAGTGATGGAATTTGTACCCGGTCCGACTCTGCTCGAGCAGAAGCTGGACTTAGATCAGATTCTCGATGTCGGCATCCAGTGCTGCGAAGCCTTGGATGCGGTGCATCAGCGGGGGTTGGTGCACCTTGATGTTAAACCGCACAATCTGCTCTATGATCCGAAGACAAATACCTGCAAATTAACGGACTTTGGCGCGGCAGCCCGCCGGCAGCTGAAAGATAAACAAATTGTGGGAACACCGAAATATATTGCTCCCGAGCAGCGCCAGGGACAGGCTGTTGATGCTCGGGCTGATCTCTATGCTTTAGCCAAGGTGCTTGGAGAGCTGATCGAAGTTAATCAGATCTCACAAGTGCCCGGAAGCTTAAAAAAGCTTTTAAATGAAGCGGGAAGTGCAGATATTAATCAGCGTCCGCGCACCGCTTCCGAACTGCAGCGCAAGCTGATTAGTGTTAAAGCAGGTTGGCTTGCCGATTTAAGGGCGGAGCGGGAGCGCTTGCGGCGGGTGAAGGAGTTAGTGATCGATAATTATCCGCTTCTGACAGCCTGTTTTAATGCCCTGCTTGCCGGAGCAGTGCTGTGGACTTTATGGCAGCAGCCGGTGTTAAGAGCTTTGGATTTTTATGATCCGGTATTTAAGCAGTTTATGGGTCCCGCTGCAGCGGTACTGGTGGGGTTTATTTCACCAGCATTAGCCTGTTTGTTGATTGCAGTGCTGGTACTGCTGCCGTTATGGCAGGTCTGGCCGGGATTGGCTTTAGTGTGCGGGCTGATTCTGCTGATTCTGGCCGGGAAGATTTACCGCTATCCGGGGCTCAGCCTGATGATCGCGCTGACGGCAGTGTGGATGCCGGGATTTCCTTGGCTGCTGCCGGTTTTAGTTGGCTATTTTAGAAGCGCTGGGGCAGCAGTGGGTGGAGGTTTGGCTTTAGGTTTTGCAGCCTATTTTATCAATTGCATTCAGCATACCCAAGCTTATCAGAGCCTTAAGTTTATTCCGCTTGGTTTTGACAGCGCTTTGATTGCTGCTGAGATTTATGAAGTGCTGGGACTTGGAGTTGATTGGCTTTTCGATCCTAGCTTCGGACTAACACTCCAGGGAGTGCTGATGGGCCTTGGCGCAAGGTGGATCGGCAGCCGGGGAACACTGGGCATGGTGTTATATCTGCTCTCCACCGCTGCCGCAGTATTTATTATCGATCCTGATTTAATCTGGCAGTGGGGAGGAATAATGCTGATTTTGTGCGGCGCAATCTGGGTTCATGATCTCTTTCTGGAAGATGAGCCAACGCAGCAGCTGCAAACCAGAGAAACTGAAATTGTACCGAACAAATTTTAAATATCTGCAGGGAATAAACGGGATGGGGCGAATGATAAATATATAACACGAAAAAATATATGGGAAAAGTAAGGATCGGCTTTTGACCGACCCTCTTTTAGTTCGCATCAGCTTTTTCGAAAGTCACCTTTAAGACATTGCCCCATTTATCTAGGGTGGTTTTCATCTGCTGTTTAAAATCACCCAAACTCATGATTTGGGAAATGCTCGCCATATTTGTAAACATATCATAAATGCCTAAGGCGTCATGATAAGCCTGCTGGAGTTTAGCCAGGTTTTCTCTCAGCGCTTGGTTTTCAGCCTGAAGCCTAGTGATGCTGTCCTGATGTTTGCTGTTTTCCAGCGCCTCTATAAGTGCGCTGATTACGGCCTCCGGGCTGGGCTGGGCAATTTTTTGCTCGAGCTGATCGATGCGCTTATGCAGGTTGGCGATGTATTCCGGCAGACCTTGAAATGCTTCGATTAGTTCCGCATCAATTTTTAACTCCCGTTTAGTTTCCCTAGGCGGGGCTTTAACAGGTGCTTTGGGGATTTCTGATTCATCTCTTTCCTTGCGGAGCACATTGTAATAAAGCATGCCGATGGCGGCTTCGCTGCGGTGGGGCAGCAGCCGGGAAATGCGGCGGAAACACTCGGTGAGGGGAAGACCTTCGGCTTTGCCCTTAATCACTTCTTCCCACACCAGATCTTTTTCCTCATCTGTCCAGCTGCGGGGGTTTTTAGTCTGTTCCGCAGCAGTGGTTAGATTTTCTGGCATGATGCGGACCTCCTTATGTTTATAGATATTTATCAATAATAGTATATCCATAATTTTATAAGCTATGCTTATTTATAAACTTAAGTATAAAAACTGGGGGTAATAAAAATGAAGTCGGCGTTGTTGAGCGTCTATGACAAGACGGGAATTGTTGATCTAGCTAAAAGGCTGGTAGAACTTGATTACCGGCTGATCAGCACAGGTGGGACTTATAAACTGCTGGAAGAGAATAATGTGCCGGTAACTTACATCTCGGAAATCACAGACTTTCCGGAGATTCTTGACGGCAGAGTGAAAACTCTCCATCCCCGCATTCATGGCGGCATTTTAGCCCGTGATGAGGAGAAGCATCTCCAAGAGCTGAAAAGCATTGGCGCAGATTTAATCGATGTGGTGGTTGTAAATTTATACCCTTTTGAACAAGTTTCGCAGGATCCAAACGCGAGTTTTGCTGATGTAATAGAAAACATCGATATCGGCGGACCAACGCTGTTAAGGGCGGCAGCCAAAAACCATGCTCGGGTCACAGTCGTCTGCGATCCAGCGGATTATGCAGAGGTAGTTAAAGGATTGGAAGCTGGAGCATTACCTGAAGCTGAGCGGAAGCGGCTGGCAGCTAAGGCTTTCAACCACACCGCTTATTACGACACACTTATTGCCGATTATTTGGGGCAGCCGCAGCTGCCGGAGAAAATGACAGTAGCTTTGGCTAAGGTTGCAGATCTGCGCTACGGTGAAAATCCCCATCAAAAAGCGGCCTTTTATCGGGAGATGCCAAAACAGGCGGTGAGCATTGCTGATGCGAAGCAGCTTCACGGGAAGGCGTTATCCTACAACAATATCTACGATGCCCAGGCAGCCTGGCAGTTAGTATCTGAATTTACTGAGCCCTGCACGGTTGCGGTTAAGCACAGCAACCCCTGCGGCTTAGCCGTCGGGGAAGATCTTTATCAAGCTTATCTGCGGACCTATGCAGGGGATCCGGTCTCGATTTTTGGCGGCATTGTTGCCTGCAACAGGGCAGTTGATGCGAAAACCGCAGCAGAGATGAATAAGATCTTCTTAGAAGTGATTATCGCTCCGGATTTTACCGATGAAGCTTTGGCGATTCTTACTAAGAAAGCGAATTTGCGCCTCTTAAAATTGGCTCCAGCTCGGGACGAGGGCTATGATTGGAAGAAGGTCTCCGGTGGTTTCCTGATTCAAGAAGCGGATACAGTAGATTTAGATCAGAATCAGCTGAAAGTCGTTACGAAGAGAACACCAACTGATCAGGAATGGGAAGACCTGTTCTTTGGTTGGAAGGTTGTAAAATACGTGAAATCCAATGCGATCGTATTCTGCAAGAATAAGCAGCTGATTGGTGTCGGGGCTGGACAGATGAATCGGGTCCAGTCGGTTAGGCTAGCGGCCGGTCAGGCAGGGGAAAAGGCACAGGAGGCAGTGCTCTGCTCCGATGCGTTTTTCCCATTTGCGGATAATATTGAAGAAGCTGCAGCAAGCGGAATTAAAGCCATCATTCAGCCAGGTGGTTCCATCCGAGACGAAGAAGTAATTGCCGCCTGCGACCGCTTTGGAATTGCCATGGTCTTTACGGGCATCCGCCATTTTAAACATTAATTTATGAAAAAAGAGGAATTTACAGTCACACAGCGAATAGACTGTACTAAATAACTTTGAATATAAAATCTGCCGGGAATCCCGGCAGAGCTAACAGCACAACAGAGGGCAGGCGCAGATGACCGTGGGAAGGTGAACTCGCTTGCTTTCTGTTTTTATTTTGCAGTTTTAATTAACTTTTTTAGGCAGGTTTTGCAGTTTGGTTGGATCAGCGGTAATTGTTTTAAAATGGTTGTAAGTTACAAAACCCGGTTTTGCCCCCTTCGGTTTGTGGACATGCTTTCGTTCGGTGTAGTCCACCGGCACTTTGGGGCTGTTCCTGTGCTTCGAATAATAAGCGGCCAGCGCTGCAGCTTCTGATAAAGCTTCCTCCGACACTCCCTGATCAGCCCGAAGAATGACGTGGCTTCCCGGTATATTTTGAGCGTGGAGCCAGATATCGTCTGGTTTAGCAACTCTAAAGGTAAGCAGATCGTTTTGGCGGTTATTGCGGCCCAGCAAAATCACAGTGCCGTCGGAGGCAGCGTATTCCTGATAGGGTTTGGCTTTCCGATGAAAATCCCCGTTCTGCTTTTTCGACCGCTTCGTTCTGATAAATCCTTCTTTGATCAGCTCATTTTCTATTTCCCCTAAAACCTCGAGATCATCAGCCTGCTCCAGCTGCACCATCACTTCCTCTAAATATTGGCGTTCCATGACTGTTAGGTTCAGCAGTTTTTTCGTGATCTCCCTGCTGTTTTTGGCTTTATTGTACCGCTTGAAATAGCGCTGGGCATTTTCACTGGGACCTAGCGACGGATCCAGTTCAATGGTGATCTCATGTTGATTTGGATCGTAATAATCCACGGCGGTAACGCTGTGGTCACCTTTAGTGATTTTATACAGGTTGGCTAGAATCAGCTCGCCCATTTTCTGCCACTGGTCCGCATCTTCAGCTGCTTTAAGGGTATTTCGCTGGATCTGTTCTTTTTTGCGCAGACGTTTAAGATGAGTATTGATCTGGGTTTGAAGCGCCCCTGCTTTCTGCCGTACCTGATGAGTATGGATGCGGTAGTGGTAGAAGTCATCTACCAGCTCATCAAGGCTGGTAAACTCTAACTGATCGGGTACATCTGTCAGCCGATAGGCAAAGAAATCTGGTTTAGCGCTTTGAACCAGTACCGGCGGTTCTTTAACAGTAATAAACTTATGGAGGTTCTTCCATAAGGCTTCCATTTCTTGTAAAGATAAGTCCTGTTTTAAGGTTTGGGGATCGATACCGGCGCGGCGGCAGACCTCGGCGGCGCCCTGTGGGCTTAAGCCTTGAAAGATATTAACCAGTCCTTTGAAAATCGGTGTCTGGGCGGGAAACAGCCTGATTTCTGCAATAGCCTCAGGTTCAGACACGCCTAAAGGGTTGAGTTTGGTGTTCACCGGCGGCAGCTTGTAAGAAAGACCGGGCATAATCGGTCGGGGATGGTTTTCGTCGCTGTTGCGGTGAATGGCGTCCAGAATCACCCAATCCTGATCGATTAATATTATATTGCTGTTTCGTCCCATTAGTTCAAAAACTAAACTTTTAATGGTGGTGCCGAGATTCGGATCAAAAGTTTCAAACTTAATTACAATAATCCGCTCTAATTCGTGCTGCTTAATCTCCATTACTCGGCTCGGTTCTAAGTATTTTCGCAAAAGCATGCAGAAAGCCGGAGGATTCTGCGGGTTTTCTGCTGAATGCTGTGTAGTATGGATGCGGGCATTGACCGGATCGGCAGAAATTACCAGTTTATGGGTTTGACCGAGACTCCGGAGATGGAGAATTACCGTGTGCCGGTCTGGCTGGTAAATTTTAACCATTCTGGAGTTAATCAGTTTTTGGTTCAGTTCAGCGACAATTCTTACTGCAGCGATGCCATCAAAGGCCATTTTAATCACACTCCCTCTCAAAGTATATCAGAGGAAAAAAGCAGGGACAAGCATAGTCAATGTCTAATATAAGTAAAATGATGTAGAAGCAAGCTTTGACTTAGATAAGGGCGTGATCTGATGTCGAGAAAATTAAGTGCAGCATTACTGGTAGTTATTCTGCTGTTAGGGACGGCAGTTGTGGGAGCACAGCAGCGGTCACTGCGGTTTGAAAATGCCCTCCAGTACCTGCAGTACTATTCCGCAGGGATGGATCGGATTATTCCGGCGCTGCAGCCGCTGAGACAGGCTGCCGGAAGCCTGAAAGCCGCGGTAGACCAGGATGAAATGACCGATGAATCGCTGCTGCTCTTGGGACTGATCTATTTGGAACAGGATGATTATTCCGAAGCTCGACAGGTTTTCAGTGAGTATCTTAAGCGCAACCCAGATGATGGCTGGGTGCATGTTATGCTTGGGGATATTGATTACTACAGCGGTGATTATGCCTCAGCGCTGCAGCGGTATGTGAAGGCAATTATGCTGGGCGATTATGCCCGGGCATATTACGGCATCGGTTTGATCAATATGGACCAGGGCATCACCAACGATGTGATAGCCGCGTTTGCTAAAGCAGTGGAGCTTGCTCCAGAGTTTGTGGAAGCCCGGATTATTCTCGCCAAAGCCTATTTTGCTGTGGAGAATTATGAGTCCGCGATTGAGGAATTCGAAACAGCGTATCTATATAAACCACGGGATGGAGAGATCCATTATTATCTCTGGCAGCTGTACACTATCCAAGGCGAACTTGATAAGGCCAATCACTCCCGCGATCTAGCGATTCAGTACAATCCTGATTATGCCGAGATCATTGGAAAATAATCTGTCAATGTAAATGCCGGTTAAGCCGGCATTTTTTTTTGCCCCACTGAATAGGTATTTATGGACTAAAAGCGGGGTGAGCAGAGATGAAAGAGCAGTTCTATAACAAGGATGCGCACTTTTTGGCTGAGTTTTTGGGCACTGACTTGGAACAGGGTTTATCGGCGCGGAAATCTAAGGATCTCTTGGAAAAGCATGGGTATAATAAGCTTGCCGAAGCAGAGAAGGATTCGGCTCTGACCATTTTTTTTCGGCAGTTTAACGACTTTATCACGATTGTGCTGATGATTTCCACGCTGGTTTCCGCCTTGCTCGGTGAGGTTGTGGATTCAATTGCAATTTTGGTAATCATTGTGATGAATGCGGTGATGGGCTTTATCCAAGAATACCGGGCCGAAAAATCCCTGGAAGCTCTCAAACAGCTGACTGCGCCTACAGCTAAAGTGATTCGAGGCGGCCGGCAGATTCAGATCAGTGCTGAGGAGCTGGTTCCTGGTGATCTGATTGTTCTCGAAGCAGGAGATCGGGTGCCTGCCGATGCGCGCCTGGTTAATGTCAATACCCTGTACATCAACGAAGCGATGTTGACGGGAGAATCAGTCCCCGTGAGAAAGAAAACTGAAGCGCTGGACCGGGAAAACGTTCCCATCGGTGATCAGACCAATATGGTCTTTATGGGTACCCTGGTTACCCGGGGGCGGGGTTTGGGTTTGGTGGCTGCAACCGGCATGAAGACGGAAATCGGCAGGATTGCTCACATGATTCAAGATTCATACGCGGTGGAGACTCCTCTGCAGCGCCGCCTAGAAAAGTTAGGTACCTGGCTGGTGATCGGCTGTCTGTTGATTGTAACAGGTGTGTTTGTTACCGGTGTGCTGCGGGGCTTTCCCGTTTACCGCATGTTTTTTACCGGAGTCAGCCTAGCGGTGGCAGCCATTCCTGAAGGTCTGCCCGCAGTGGTGACCATTGCGCTGGCAATCGGGGTACAGCGCATGATCAAGGCGAACGCGATTATCCGGCAGCTCCCGGCAGTGGAAACGTTAGGGTGCGCTACTGTCATCTGCTCCGATAAAACTGGAACCCTGACCCAGAACAAAATGAAAGTCCAGCGCTACTGGATTGACGGCCGGGATATCAGCGTAACGGAAGACCACAAACTGAAAGAGCTGGCTCAAACCGACCAAGTTTTTCGCCAAGCTCTGCTGATTGGTGCACTCTGCAATAATGTCCAGGTTGATGACCGCACCAGGAATGTGAAGATGATCGGTGATCCGACCGAAGTTGCGCTGGTGGAAGCAGCCTACAGCGCAGATCTGACCAAGGTCAAGCTTGAGCACGATTACCGCCTGGTGCGGGAGGTTCCCTTTGATTCTGAGCGGAAGCGGATGACCGCAGTTGTGCGCTGCCGCGATGAATTTTTGGCCTATGTCAAGGGCGCCCCGGGGATTATTCTGGAAAGGTCCACCAAGATCTTGACTGCTGATGGTGTAAAACCCCTTACCCCGCAGGATAAGCGCAGGATTTTAAGTGGTGTCGAAGTATACGCCGGGGAAGCTCTGCGGGTTTTGGCTCTTGCTTACCGCACTGTGCCTGCGCCGAATATCGGGGAGCAGACCTTGGAAAGCGACTTAATCTTTGTGGGTTATGCCGGGATGATTGATCCGCCGCGGTTGGAAGTAAAGAAATCGATCCGCCAGGCTAAACGGGCAGGAATTCGCACGATTATGGTAACCGGCGATCATAAGCTCACCGCGAGAGCCATAGCTGAGCAGCTGGGGCTCGGCCATAATGGGGAAGTGCGGGTGATGACGGGAGCGGAGTGGGAGCTGCTGGACAGCTATCAGCAGCGGGAAGTAGTCAAAAACGTTGATGTATTTGCCCGCGTAGCGCCCCAGCACAAGCTGAGTATTGTCCGGGCGCTGCAGAAAAACGGCGAAGTGGTGGGCATGACAGGTGACGGGGTTAATGACGCGCCTGCTGTGAAGGAAGCTGATATCGGTATCGCCATGGGAATCAGCGGCACTGATGTCACCCGCGAAGCGTCAGACATGGTCCTCGCCGATGATAACTACCAAACTATCATCGCTGCGATTAGGGAAGGCCGGTCAATTTATGACAACATCCGCAAGTTTATCCGCTATCTCTTGGCCTGTAATGTGGGGGAAGTGCTGACCATGTTTGCCGCTACTTTGGCAGGTCTGCCGCTGCCCTTAGTTCCCATTCAAATTTTGTGGATGAACTTGGTTACCGACGGACTGCCAGCGATCGCCTTGGGAGTAGATCCAGGTGATGAAGATCTTATGGATCGACCGCCTCGGGATCCCAATGAAAGCATCTTTGCCCGGCGGCTGCACATAAAAATCGGCTTTACTGGCACCCTGATCAGTCTCTGTACCTTAGCGGTATTTATTTACGCTTTGTGGCAGAATCCTAATGATGTGGTTAAAGCGCGAACCCTGGCCTTTACAACTCTGGTCATGGCTCAGCTGATTTATGTGTTTGAATGCCGCAGCGAGTACCACTCTATTTTTGAAGTGGGATTTTTCACCAATATGTACTTAGTAGCAGCGGTTTTGCTGTCAGTGGGCACCCATGTGTTAGTGCTGTACCAGCCTTGGCTGCAGGGGGTTTTCCAAACCACATCCATGAACTTGAATGATTGGATCTTGGTGCTTTTCTTTGCTGGTGCCACCTTAGTAGTCGACACCATCATCAGAATGGCAAAAAGACGGC
The DNA here is from genome assembly GCA_012837335.1 of Bacillota bacterium. Classification (NCBI taxonomy): domain Bacteria; kingdom Bacillati; phylum Bacillota; species Bacillota bacterium. The sequence continues at coordinate 2,887 of DURM01000004.1, read as the reverse complement.
TCAACCGCCACTTTTCAGTGGCAAGATTTAGGTAACAAGCAGGAGATTGGGAATTTTAACAGAAAGTATACAAACAAGAAGCAGACGACACAAAGCACGATCGATGAAGCAGGAGGCAGGATTATGGTATACAGTATGACAGGTTTTGGACGCGCGGAGGCTGCAGATGAGAACTGGGCCGTAAAAGTAGAGGCTAAATCAGTTAATCACCGCTATTTGGATATCCATATCCGCCTCCCCCGGAATTATTCAGCGCTGGAAGAGCCGCTGCGGCAGGCGGTAGCAGTAGGAATTCAGCGGGGACGCGTAGAAATTACTGTAAGTATAGAGGAATTAAGCGAACAGGATAGAATGGTGAAGATAGATCGAGGAATCCTGACCGGATTGTACTCTCAGTGGCAGGAACTCCAAGGAGTACTTTCTCTGCCGGATCTGACTTTTGACCACATTCTCCAGATCCCCGACTTAGTTAAAGTTGAGGAGCCGGAAGTAGACTGGGAGCCTTTAACCAGGCTTGCAGCTGCTGCGGTTGAGGATGCTTTGGACGAGCTTAACGTTATGCGGCTGGCGGAGGGAGAGCAGCTGGCCCGAGACATTCTTCAAAAAATGGATGCAGCTGCAGAGATGGTTCAGGAAATCAGAACCTATGCTCCGGAAGTGGTTGTGAACTATCGAAACCGGCTGGCCGAACGCTTAAACGAGCTGATCAGCGGGACAAGCCTTACTCCCGAGCGGTTTGAAGCAGAGGTTGCTATTTTTGCCGATCGGTCCAGCATTGATGAAGAGATTGTGCGCCTCGAAAGCCATATCAAGCAGTTTCGGTCAATCCTTAAGGAAAAGGGACCGATTGGGCGCAAACTGGACTTTTTAATTCAAGAAATGAATCGGGAAGTCAATACAATTGGTTCAAAGGCCAATGATTTACATATTACTAAAGCTGTAGTGGAGCTTAAAAGTGAAATTGAACGCGTACGAGAGCAAGTGCAGAATCTTGAATAGAGAAAACCCCGGTTTTCCGGGAACATTATTGAGGCAACAAGGAGGTGAAAATGGATGGCACTGCCGAAATTAAGTGATGCTGACAAGAGAAAAGCTCTGGAGAAAGCCCAACTGATGCGCAGTAAAAGAGCCGAACTCCGCACAAAGTTGAAGAGTGGAGCAATATCCCTGCAGGAGGTATTGGAATCTAAGGACGATGAAGTAGTAGCAAAAATGCGTGTTGCTTACTTGATCCAGTCCCTGCCGCAAGTTGGCAAAGTTACGAGCAAGAAGATCATGGAAGAAATCGGCATTAATGAAAACCGTCGCGTTCAAGGTTTAGGCAAAAGGCAGATCAACGCTCTGCTGGAGCGCCTAGGCTGACAGGCTAACATGGTAGCAAGGAGGATATAGCAGTGGAAATTAAATTAATCAATATCGGGTTTGGTAACATCGTTGCTGCCAACCGTATCGTAAGCATTGTAAGTCCTGAATCAGCGCCGATCAAAAGGATTATCCAGGAAGCTAGGGAACGGGGCATGCTTATTGATGCCACCTATGGACGCAGAACAAGGGCTGTGATCATTACAGACAGTGATCATATCATCCTTTCGGCAGTTCAACCTGAAACAGTGGCACATCGACTCCAATCGAATTCCAGTGAAGTTCACTTAGACAGCAAAGAATGATATAATACTAATGCAGTTATCGCAGAAGACGCCGAGGAGGCTAATTCAGGTATGGTAATGAAATGAGGGGGATATTGAGGTGCATTTAAAAGGTTTCTTGATTGTTTTATCTGGTCCAAGCGGAGTAGGTAAGAATACACTAATGAATCGTGTCATTCCTCGTATCCCCAATCTACAATATTCTGTCAGCGCCACTACAAGACCGCCACGTCCCGGTGAAGTAGATGGGGTAGACTATTTTTTTGTATCCGAAGAAGAGTTTGATCAGATGATTGCGGAAGATGAGTTTTTAGAATGGGCTGAATTTGTCGGTAATCGCTACGGCACACCCAAATCGTTTGTGCAGGAGCAGATTCAGCAGGGACGCACTGTTATTATGGATGTTGATATTCAGGGAGCTCTGCAGATTAAGCAGAAGCTTGACGACGCAGTCTTAGTATTCTTACTGCCTCCAACCTGGGAAGAACTCCGCAACCGCTTGAACAAGCGGGGAAAAGATCCGATGGAGACAATTGCCAAGCGACTAGAACGTTCTTTTGAAGAACTTAAATATATAGTTGACTATGACTATTTTATTGTCAATGATCACCTTGATAAAGCTGCTGAGCGTTTGATGACGATTATTAACGCCGAACGCTATCGCGTTGCCAGAGCTGATCTTGAATCTATGAAGAAGTTATGGCAGAGGAGGTAAGAATTAATGACAGAGAGAAATTTCGCGAATGTAGATAACCGTTTTACACTGGTAGTTGCAGCTTCGAAGCGTGCCCGTCAGCTGCTTGCTGGAGCTGAGGCGACTGTGGAATCAAATCACGTAAAGCCGGTTTCCATAGCTTTAGATGAAATTGCAGCTGGAAAGATTAAGTGGGTACGCACTAAAGAAGGAATTAAATAAGATCGGGCCTGTGGAAAACCACAGGTCTTTTTCATCTTGATCTTACCAATTACAAGGAGGGAGCGGTGGTGAAAACGAAAAAGGTAGTGTGGATCGCAGCAACTGTGCTGCTCTTAGCTGGTTTAACAGCGGCTGCAGAATCGGCAAAAGGAGGAGAAGTGGTGGAGAGGATCGCGATTAAATCAGTACCTGCAGAGTATTTCCGGGCGGTTCCGCCAGAACAGCGGGGTACGGTCCAGGAATTTTCCTATGCGGCGCATAACTATCTCAACCAAGCGCGGCAGCTTGTTTCCAACCAGGACATCAGCAGTGAGGAAGCGGGAAG
>DURM01000003.1 GCA_012837335.1 Bacillota bacterium | reverse complement strand
TAGCTTCTGCCTTATTTTGACTGGCAAGATACATAGTAATTGCCGCTGTGGTAGTAGTTTTACCGTGGTCAACGTGACCGATGGTTCCCACGTTAACGTGAGGTTTGGTTCTTTCAAACTTTTGCTTTGCCATTGTTTGTCCCCCTTGCTTATATTTATTAGCTGATCAACAACCATTAAACGGCTCACAGGATTATTCGGTACCGAGAAAAAATATCCTGCTTGCAATTAAGCGTACTGGCATTTTTTCTCTATTAGAGTACCCCGACAAACCCTTTTAATACCCAATTGTAGACCGGAACCACTGCCCCGATCATAATCCAAAACCCAATACTTGAATCCGCTGCATCTGATCTTCCTTTATGTATTGTCAGAATCTCGGCAGCGATTCCCACAAGAGTGACCGCAGACCAAGCAGCTAAAAACGACATAAACAGCATTAACAGCGAAGCTAAAATACAGCCTATGCACAATCCACCAACAGCAGTGCGCACTCAAATCTCCTCCCGGATCACTATATGCCTGCCGGATGTGGATTGCAACAAACGTACAAATAACAAAAAAACCGATGTTCAATCATCGGAGAAATTGGTTGCGGGGGCCGGATTTGAACCGACAACCTTCGGGTTATGAGCCCGACGAGCTACCAGACTGCTCCACCCCGCGCTATTTAAATGGTGGAGGGGACAGGATTCGAACCTGTGAAGGCACTGCCAGCAGATTTACAGTCTGCCCCCTTTGGCCAACTCGGGAACCCCTCCATATATGCTGGAGCCGGCGATGGGACTCGAACCCGCAACCTGCTGATTACAAGTCAGCTGCTCTACCAATTGAGCTACACCGGCTCTGAACACATTTATTACTATACCATGTCTGTTTTTATTTGTCAACTACTTTTTTAAATTTTTTCCTATTCCTGTTCCCGTTTTTCTAAATATCGCTCCAGCTTGCGTTTGACACGCTGCAGAGCGTTGTCGATGGACTTAACGTGACGGGATAAATCGTCCGCTATTTCCTGATAGCTTTTACCCTCGAGGTAAAACATGAGCACTTTCCATTCCAAATCACTGAGAAACTCGCTCATCTTAGTTTCAATATCATTGAATTCCTCTTTACTGATTACCAGCTCTTCCGGGTCAGTAACTTTGGAACCTGAAATTACATCCAAAAGAGTGCGATCCGATTCTTCATCGTAGATGGGACGGTTTAAAGATACGTATGAGTTCAATGGAATGTGTTTTTGTCTTGTTGCTGTCTTAATTGCGGTAATGATTTGGCGTGTAATGCATAATTCAGCGAAGGCTCGAAATGATGCTAATTTATCCGGACGAAAATCACGAATAGCTTTATAAAGCCCAATCATTCCTTCTTGAATAATATCTTCTCGGTCTGCCCCGATTAAAAAATAAGAGCGCGCTTTAGCTCTAACAAAATTGCGGTATTTGTTTATCAGATATTCAAGCGCAACATCATTGCTGTTACGGGCATATTCTACGATTTCTTCGTCGTCCATGGTATCGTAATCTAGAATATAATCCTTCTGTGCGTTCGCACCCAACTACATCGCCTCCATCTGGATTGTAATGGTCCAGAGGGTTCCAAGCTAGAAAGATGCCCGAAAGCCCCACTGTTACGCCTCTTACCACACTTGTCCACTACATTGCTCATTATACACCATTGGTAATTAAGCGTCAAGCTATTCGGGCTGTCTTTCCGCTGGTATTATCTACTGCAAATGCTTCTGCCGCGTTATTTCGTACATCAAGATACCCCCGGCCACCGCGGCGTTAAGGGAATCAATTGATCCATACTGAGGAATGCGCACCAACAGATCGCAGCGCTCTTTGACCAGTCGCGGCAGGCCGCGGCCTTCACTGCCGATCACAAGCGCAATGGGAATATTCAAATCCTGCTCGTAGCACACTTCCCCATCCATATCCGCGCCTACAACCCAACATCCGGCATCTTTTAGCTCCTGGAGGGCTGCAGCAGTATTGGTGACTCTGGCAATGGGCATATGAGAAACGGCCCCTGCCGATGCTTTTACCACAGTCGGGGTTACCGCAACAGCCCTCCGTTTCGGGATAATCACGCCGCTAACCCCGCAGATTTCTGCGCTGCGGATCAAGGAGCCTAAATTATGGGGATCTTCAATTCCGGCCAGCACTAAATAAAAAGGGGGTTTATTCATGGCCAGTAAATCGGCCAGCTCCATATATTGGATGGGAGCCACTCTGGCTGCTACACCCTGGTGGTTCGAACCCGGGCAGAGACTGTCCAGATACTCTCGCTGCACCACCTTAACTGGCACGTTTTCTGCCTTAGCCAGAGCGATAATTTTCTTCATTGATCCATGGCGGCTGCCTTCAGCCACATACAGCTGATTGACAGGCCGGCCGGAGTTAAACAGCTCCAGCACCGGATGGCGCCCTGCAATTAAATCGGAATGTTCATGCTTGTCCATGGCATACTCCTTCTACTCTATCGGTTCCAGTAAAGCCAGCAGCTCTTTTAACCGCTGATTCTTCCCGGTCAAATACAGATAACCAAGCAGCGCTTCAAACCCTGTGCTGCGCCGGTACTCCACCGGATTGGCACGGCGGGGCACGTTTCCTTTCGCGTTGCGCCCCCGCCGCATAATCCGCTCCTCGTCCTCAGTCAGATGAGGCTGTAAAATCGCTAGAAACTCCGACTGGCTGGCTGCCTTTACATGCCTAACCGCGTGCTCATGCAGCTGATTCATGGTCTGCAGCTGTGTTATCAGGCGCAGCCGCACATACAGTTCAAAGACAGCGTCGCCGATATACGCAAGTACCAAAGGTGGAAGCGATTCTGGATCAAAGTCCTGTTCCTGTAGATTTATTATTTCACTCATGATTTAAATTTCCACCTCGGCCCGTTCGGAGTATCTTCAATCACTATATTTAATGTGGCTAATTGATCGCGAATATAATCAGACAGCTGGTACTGCTTTTGTTTGCGCAGTTCGGTTCTTAGTTCTAAAATCAGCTCCATTAAAGGCTGGGTTAGACCGGCCAGCTGATCCTCTTCCAATTTGATGATGCCTAAAATATCTCCGGCCAGAGTGGAAAACACCTGATAAGCTTGGTGTAAAACAAAATTTGCTTCAGGAGTTGTTTTACCTTTTGCAATAAAGGCGTTAACTTGATGCAGCAGTTCAAAGAGCACGCCTATGGCCATGGCAGTGTTAAAATCATCATCCATTGCGTCTTTAAACTTCTTTTCAGCTAAATATACTGCTTCTAAAAGCGCTGTTTCCTCCTCCGGAAGAATCAGCTTTTCCGTGGGCTCTTCAACCATTTTAGCCAAGGCGCTGACGCAGTCGTTAAACCGCTGCCAGCCGCGGCCAACTTCATCCAGCTTCTGATCGTGGTATTCCAACTCTGAGCGGTAGTGGCTGGATAAAATAAAGAAGCGGACCAGTTCTTTTGGATACTGCTCTAATACCTGTTTAACAGTGATGAAATTCCCCTGGGATTTAGACATTTTCTCATCTTTTAGATTGAGCATACCGTTGTGAAGCCAATATTTAGCCAGTGGCCTGCCGGTAGCTGCTTCCGACTGGGCAATCTCGTTCTCATGATGGGGAAAAATCAAATCACAGCCACCGCCGTGGAAGTCAAATTCCGGACCCAGGTACTTATTGGACATGGCTGAGCATTCAATATGCCAGCCCGGGCGGCCTTTACCCCAGGGACTGTCCCAGGCCGGCTCATTAGGCTTTGCCTTTTTCCACAGGGCAAAATCCAGGGGATGCCTTTTATCAGGATCCACTTCAAATCTTGTACCGGCTTGAAGCTGATCCAATTTCTGGTTAGAAAGCTTACCGTATTCCGGGAAGCTGGTTACATCATAAAATACATTGCCGTTGACGGCATAGGCATGACCCCGCTCAATCAGAGTTTCAATCATATTAATAATCTCAGGCATATGCTCGCTTACTCTAGGATATAAATCTGCCCGCTCTACTCCCAAGGCATCCATGCTTTCCAAATAGTCTTGGGCATAATGGGCAGCCAGTTCTAGTGGAGCAATACCGGTTTCCAGCGATCGGCTGATGATTTTATCATCGATATCGGTAAAGTTCTGCACATGAAACGTTTCATAACCTCGATATTTTAAATACTTCTTAATCACATCCCAGACAACACTCGGTCTGGCATGACCTAGGTGAGTGTCGCTGTAAGGGGTGACACCGCAGACATAAATCCCGACCCGCTCGCCATCATTCTGCAGTTCTTCTTTCTGCTGCGTTAATGTGTTATAAACCTTAATTGTCATCTGCTCACCTTCTTTTAGGATGCATTTACTTTCTGCTCATCAAGCTGTTTCTGCATCTCATTAATTTTCAATTCTAACGCCTGAATATGATCAACCAGTTTTGCTACCTGCTGCGCGCATGGATCCGGAACATTGGCGTGATCCAGTTTATTGACGCGCTGGCCGTTCTGAACGACCACTTTAGCGGGAACCCCTACCACGGTGGAATTAGCTGGTACGCTTTTCAGCACAACGGCGCCGGCTCCCACCCTGGCGTTCTCGCCAACTGTAAATGATCCCAACACCATCGCGCCGCAGGCAATTACAGCTCCTTCTTCAATAGTTGGATGGCGTTTGCCTTTTTCTTTGCCAGTCCCCCCCAGCGTAACCCCTTGATAGAGGGTAACATTATCCTTGATTACCACCGTTTCGCCGATTACCACTCCCATGCCGTGATCAATAAAAACACCTTTACCGATCTTGGCTCCGGGATGGATCTCTATGCCTGTGAGAAAGCGATTTATATGGCTGATAATCCGCGCCAGCATTCTTAAGTTATGGCGGTGCAGCCAGTGGGCAATGCGGTGTATTTCCAGGGCGTGAAATCCAGGATAAGTAAGGAGAATCTCCAACACATTGCGCGCTGCGGGATCCCTCTCTTTAACCGCTTGAATATCCTTACGCAGAGTATCCCAGATGTTTCTAAACATTGTTTACCCCCTTTTGTAGACTAAATGTCTTCCAAACAAAAAGCCCTCAGCTCTTGGACAGAGACGAGGGCTCGCGGTTCCACTCTGTTTCCTGAACAGCGTAACAAGCTGTCCAGGCACTTCAATGTGTAATAACGTCCACAACCCGGCCAACCCTACTGACAATGATGTTCGGATTGACAGATCAAGGGTGCATTTCGATTTATCTGCCCATAAGGTGCTTCCAGCCGCTGGCACCTATTCTCTGGATGAGCGCCAATAAACCTACTGATCCCTATCATCTCTTTTAGCTTTCCTGTTTTTTGGTTATGCTATCCATATTATATCCACTAAGTAAAACCATGTCAATCAAAGCACGGAGGTAAAAAAATGAACAGGATTGCCCTGCTCATCTTAATTGCCGCGGTACTTATCACCGCTATCTCCTGGGGAGCGGCTAAATTTAAGCAGCCCACTCCGGAAACAGCAGCGAACAAGCTGATGGAAATAGACCAGCCCCTGCCTAATCTCGAGATTATTAATGCTGTTTGGGTTGAAACCCGCATAGTCGTCCAAACTGAATTTGTCGGCACCGAAGCTCAAGCGCCAGCTTCAGCTCCGGAATGGCATGATCTGGCCGCTGCCTGCGCTGAACAGGTTTACAGAGTAATCGAAGGCAGATATCCAATTGAACTGCAGCTGTTTCAGAGCGGAGAGTTTCGCGCTGTCGCCGTTGCCGGTCTTTAATAAAGTTTGTAAACCGAGGCGGTGGCTAGAGCGGCGATTCCTTCTCCGCGGCCAACAAAACCTAATTGCTCTGTGGTTGTTGCTTTGATATTGATCTGTTCCCGATCGATATTTATGACCTCAGCCAATATGGTATGCATCTGTTCCATATAAGGTGCTAGTTTAGGGCGCTCTGCCATAATCACCAAATCTACATTGTTCACTTGGTAACCAAGTTTATTCAGCTTCTGCATCACCACTTTCAAAAGCTCTAAACTCGATGCATCTTTATAGCTGGGGTCGGTATCAGGAAAATGCCTGCCGATATCCCCCAGTCCAGCCGCTCCTAAAAGCGCGTCCATGAGAGCATGAGTGGCCACATCCGCATCAGAATGGCCGGCTAATCCCAAGTGATAGTCAACCTTTACACCTGCTAAGATCAGGGGGCAATCCGCGGTCAAGCGGTGAACATCATATCCTATCCCTGTCCGCATCATTCTGCTTCCACCTTCCCCATCCTCCAAATACTGAGCTGCTGCAGTCAGATCCTCCGGAGTAGTAATCTTAAGATTTGCATATGTACCGGGAACCAGCTTCACCAGCACTCCTAACCGCTCCACCAAACTGCAGTCATCAGTTGCTTCCCAATTCTGCCGCTCCGCTTCCCGATAAGCCTCTTCAATTAACTCTCGGCTAAACACCTGCGGAGTCTGCATGGCCCACAGCTGCTCCCGGGGCGGTGTTTCGATTATCATCTGCTCCGAATCAACAACCTTGATAGTGTCTTTAACCGGCACCGCAACACCGACCGCCCGATACTGTTTGACCATTTCATAAGCAGTATCAATAGTCTGCCCGTTGATTAAAGGTCGAGCGCCATCATGGATAAACACCCAATCAATTTCCCTTGACAAAGCATTAATTCCCGCAGCCACAGAATCCTGGCGCCTTTTACCGCCAACAACTATCTTAACTGAGCCAAGCTGCCACTTTTCCACCAATGCCGCAATCTGGTCCGAGTCTTCACGGCGGACAACCACAACCAGCTCCCTTACCCAGGGCTTGTCCGCAAAAGCTTTGATGCTCCGGATTAAAACCGGTACTCCGCCTAAGGGCAGCAGCACTTTGTTTACTTCATGTCCCATCCGCGTGCCGCTTCCGGCTGCTGCAATAATCACTCCGGCTTTTCCCATCATCCCACCCCTTAATAAAATAATAAGCCCGGCATTTACCGGGCTTCTCATCTGTTATAATGCCTTTTCCATGGCTTTGGGCTTCGCAAATATCATCCGCCCAGCCGCAGTCTGTAGAACACTTGTCACTAAAACTCCTATTGTTTCACCGATATAGCGTCTTCCGCCATCTACTACAATCATAGTTCCATCATCCAGATAAGCTACACCTTGACCCTGCTCTTTACCATCTTTGATTACATGCACCCGCAGCTCTTCGCCGGGCAGCACAATCGGTTTTACCGCATTTGCCAGTTCATTGATGTTTAGAACAGATACTCCATGCAGTTCACAGACCTTATTGAGGTTATAATCATTTGTAACAACTTTTGCTCCCAGCTCTTTGGCCAGTTTCACCAATTTCGAATCTACCTCAGGTGTATCCTCATAGTCGTGCTCCAAAATCTGAACGGTAACATACGGTTCTTTTTGGATCTTGTTTAGAATATCCAATCCTCTGCGGCCTCGATTGCGCTTTAGTACATCGGAAGAATCAGCAATATGCTGCAGCTCATCTAAAACAAAACTCGGGACAATTAACGACCCTTCTATAAAACCAGTTTTCGTTATATCGCTTATACGTCCATCAATAATCACGCTGGTATCCAGTATTTTAGCACCTATACCATGGTTTTTGCCAAGCAGTGGTGAACTCAGATCCGATTTCTGAAACAATCCTATTATTTCATCGCGTTTTCTTACACCTAAAGACCAGCCCAAAACCGCCAGCATCATCGTAACGATTAAAGATAAGTAACCATTGGCAACTGCCAATCCCTGCAGCGGAATCGTAATTAGTATAGCCAGCAGGATACCAATTACCAACCCGATTAAACCACTAAGGATATCACGCAGATGGATCTTCAAAAGCCCCCGAAACATGCGATCAACCAATGGACTGACCGCCAACCCCAACAGTGCACCTAGTGCCGTCCCAAGTACAAACAAGGTGTTCGATGAAATCGGAAAATCAAACTGAAGGCTGAGAGCATGGCCGGCGCCTTGATATCCTAAAATTCCGCCTAAGAGTGTAAGAATAATCCGAAAGAAAGCGCCCAATCTTATTCTCACCTCCTTTTTCGCCATCGATTTATTACTTAGTATTAGCTAATTAGAGAAAAGTATTCCAGATAAATCCGAAAATTTACGGGAAAAAGAAACACTGAAAGCTAGTGCAGCGGGCTCACTTCCTTTTAGTCCAAGTGACTAGAAATCAGTTCGTCAATCTCAGACTCCGTCGAGCCGGTGACCAGGACAAGTTCGCTGATTAAAATTTGGCGAGCGACATCCAGCATCTTCCGCTCACCTGCAGATAAACCTTTTTCATTATCTCTGATAGTCAAATTCCGCACTACTTCAGCTACTTCAAAAATGTCTCCGCTTTTAATTTTTTCCATATTGGCGCGATAACGCCGATTCCAGTTAGAGGACATTTTTGACATCTGTCCCTTGAGTACTTCAATGACCTCTTTCGCTTCATCCTCATTAATTACTTCGCGCAGTCCAATATCGTCTACGGCGTCCAACGGAATCATCACTTTCATATCACCGATGGGCATAGCCATAATATAATACTGCCTTTTTTCGCCTAGAACTTCTCGTTCCTCTATGGCCTCGATAACTCCGGCGCCGTGCATGGGGTACACGACTTTATCCCCGACACTATACAAACTTAGGACCTCCTATCTGCCCTTTTATTGGTTCGGATCCCTTGGGGCTTCATTTAGGTATCAGTTTAAATTTACCACTTTTTGCGAAAAAAGTCAATCACAATCCATTATCCGCACCGGTTATCGCAAAAAATAGCGGATTCCGCACTAAATAAAACCAAACTGATTTTACAGATGCCGATCCAATAAAACCTGCTCGCGAATGCGGCGCAGTCCATCCTGGATGGCCTTAGCCCGCACTTCACCAATACCCTCGACATCATCGAGCTCTTCAATGGAAGCATCGCAGATTTCTGGCAGCGACTGAAACCGGTCAACGAGATTTTCAATTACCGGCATGGGCAGCCGGGGTATTTTGCTGAGAATCCGATATCCTTTGGGAGTAACCGACTGCTCTAAAGTGCTGCTGCTCACTCCTGCATATCCTAAAGCCCGAACAATTAAAGGCAGATTAAGCAGATCTTCGGAATCCCACTCAACCATTTCTCCCCAGATTTCTTCAACAGTCTTCTCAGGTTCAATATAGTAGTCTTTCGCTACCAGCAGACCTTCATCAGCGATATCAGACATCAGCTCTTCTAGCTGCATATTAACCAGCCTGCCTTCCGAACCTAACTGCACTATGTACCGTTCAATTTCATGAGCAATCCGAAACACCATCTGACCGCGCTGAATTACGGTCGCCACATCAAAGAGGGTCACAAAATTCTCGAATTCCAGTGCACTCAAATTGATCAGGGACTGTTCCATCACACTTTTGTACTTTTCCAAAGTGGAGAGGGCTTGGTTGGCTTTCGCCAAAATTACACTGACATCGCGCACCACATACTTATTATTTCCCCAATACATGGTAATAACATTCCGCCGCTGCGAAATGGCAATCACCAGCTGATTTGTCTGCTTGGCGACCCTTTCTGCAGTGCGGTGGCGGGTGCCCGTTTCAAAGCTGGGAATCATGTGATCCGGAGTCAGCTGGACATTTGCGTACAAGATTCTTTTAGCATCACTGGACAGCACGATCGCACCATCCATTTTAGCCAGCTCATAAAGGGCTGCTGGGTGCATTTCAGCATCAATCTTAAAGCCGCCGTTCACCATCGCCATGATTTCCGGATCATCGCCGACCACAATCAGGCCGCCGGTGCGCGCCCGCAGTACATTCTCTAAAGCATCATACAACTGAGTTCCCGGTGCTACAAGACTTAAATTCTTTAAAAACATTTGCTCTTGATCAGCTGTTTCTTTCATCCATGAACCCCCTTCCACAAATTAACTGAACACTACCTCCAGAGCCGCAGAGATAGTTTTGACCTGAGTTACCTTGATATCCGAGCTGACTTTCCCACCGACTGCGGGAATGACAGCCCGTTTAAAACCAAGTTTAGCGAGTTCTTTGAGGCGGGCCTCGATCTGACTAACACCGCGGATTTCCCCCGATAAACCCACTTCACCGATGACTGCCAGCTCAGGCGGTATCACCCGGTTGCGGTAGCTGGAGGCTACAGCACAGGCAATGCCCAGATCCACTCCTGGTTCGGTCAGCTTAAAGCCGCCGGCTACATTTACAAAGACATCCTGAGTTTGAAGATGATAGCCCTGGCGTTTTTCTAACACAGCCAGAATGATCGAAAAACGCTGATAGTCCACTCCGGTTGCCTGCCGCCGCGGTGTACCGCTGAACGGTGTTTGCGCCACTAACGCTTGAATCTCAACCAGCAGAGGCCGTGTACCCTCGATGCAGGGCACAACCACTGAACCGGAACTGTCAACCGGTCTTTCCGCTAAAAACAAACCTGAGGGATTATCTACCGCCACCAATCCCTGCGAGGTCATGTCAAAAATGCCGACTTCATTGGTGGATCCGAACCTATTTTTTACACCGCGGATAATTCTGACTGACTGCTGATTTTCGCCTTCAAAGTATAATACGTAATCAACGGCATGTTCTAATACTTTGGGTCCGGCAAAAGATCCGCCTTTAGTAACATGCCCCACTAAAATGATGGGAATCCCAAGTCCTTTCGCCAGTTTCAGGAAAAAAGCAGCTCCTTCCCGAACCTGCGCTACACTGCCGGGAGCCGAATTCAAATCCGGCAGATACATGGTTTGAATCGAATCGATCAGAACCAGCTTTGGCTGCAGCGATTCTATGTGTTCCCCAATGATATGGGCATCTGATTCAGCAAGGACGATCAGCTGATCCGTTAAGAGACCCAGCCGCTGAGCTCTGAGTTTAAGCTGCGCTAGGGATTCCTCTCCGGAAACGTACAGTACCTTTCCTTGATGGACAGCCGTGTACGCGGCTACCTGCATCAAAAGCGTTGATTTGCCCACTCCCGGTTCACCGCCGAGCAGCCCCAGCGAACCAGGTACTATGCCGCCGCCTAAGACCCGATCCAATTCTGCCATCCCCGTTGTAGAGCGGGATTCCGCTGCGGATACAACTTCTGTAATCGCAACCGGAGCCTTGGAACCGCTCGTTTCAACCCAAGGCTGATGCTTTGCCCGGGAACTGCTTGTCCGCTCTTCTACGATAGTATTCCATTCCCCGCAATCAGAGCATCTCCCCATCCATTTCGGATAATCCGCACCACAATTCTGACAGACAAAACGAATCGACGCCTTAGCCATGCAACCGCTCCTAAATCTAGGTTTCTTAGTTAATTATAGCATTTTACAACCTCAGATACAATAAAAGGAAGCCGGGACATTAGCCCCGACTTGTCCTACGAAAAGACTAATTCCTTTTCTTTGACATCAACACGAACCGCGTCTCCGTCCTTATACTTACCCTGGAGGATCAGCTCCGCTAAGGGATTCTCGATCAACCGCTGAATTGCCCTGCGCAGGGGTCTGGCACCAAAATCTAGATCGTATCCGGATTCAGCTACCAGCTCTTTTGCTTCTTCGGTAATCTCGAAGCTGAGTCCTTTTTCCTCAAGCTGTCTGCTTAGATCCCTGAGCATAATATCGATAATGTGGGAGATATGCTTTCTGGTTAAAGCATGGAAAACAATAATCTCATCGATCCTGTTCAAAAACTCAGGCCTGAAGGTGCGCTTCAGCTCATCCATTACCTTTGCTTTCATCGCTTCATAATTATCCTGATCGCTGTCAGTGATCTTAAATCCGATCGAGGTTTCCCGCTGGATCTGCTGAGCTCCCACGTTAGAGGTCATGATCACAACAGTGTTGCTGAAATCAACAGTGCGGCCCTGAGAATCGGTCAAGCGGCCATCCTCCAAAACCTGCAGCAAAATGTTGAATACTTCTGGATGGGCCTTTTCAACCTCATCAAAGAGCACTACTGAGTATGGTTTGCGCCTGACTCTTTCGGTCAGCTGCCCCGCTTCATCATAGCCCACGTATCCAGGAGGGGCTCCAACCAGGCGAGAAACGCTGTGGCGCTCCATATACTCGGACATATCGATGCGGACCATCGCTTCTTCGTCTCCGAAAAGCGCTTCCGCTAACGCTTTAGCCAATTCTGTTTTACCCACACCGGTCGGGCCGAGGAACACGAACGAACCAATCGGACGCCGCGCGTCTTTTAAGCCAGCAAAAGCTCTGCGGATCGCCCGGGAAATTGCATCGATCGCTTCGTCTTGAGCCACAACCCGCTTGTGGAGAATTTCCTCGAGATTAAGGAGACGCTCTGACTCAGCCTGGGCGATCTGGTTAACCGGTATTCCGGTCCAGCTTGCCACCACATCTGCTATATCCTGCTCCTTAACAGTAGCTTCATGGCGCCCCTGATTGTTCTTCCACTGCGCACGCCTATCTTCCAACTCATCCCTGAGTTTCTGTTCCTGATCCCGCAGAGAGGCAGCTTTTTCAAATTCTTCATTCTTAATCGCGGCTTCTTTTTCAATCTTCACTTCTTCGATTTTCGCTTCCAATTCTTTCAGATCCGGAGGAACGACTAAACCCTGCAGCCTCACCTTAGAAGCAGCTTCATCCAAAAGATCAATCGCCTTATCCGGCAGGAAGCGGTCAGAGATGTAGCGGCTTGATAAAACCGCGGCAGCTTCGATTGCATCATCTGTAATCTGCACCCGGTGATGGGCTTCATAGCGGTCTCTTAAGCCTTTCAGAATCGAGATTGTTTCTTCGACAGTAGGCTCATCTACCAGCACCGGCTGAAATCTCCGCTCAAGCGCAGCGTCTTTTTCCACATGTTTGCGGTATTCATCAATTGTGGTAGCGCCAATCGCTTGAATTTCACCTCTGGCCAGCGCAGGTTTAAGAATGTTGGAAGCATCGATTGCTCCTTCCGCGGCGCCCGCCCCGATGATGGTGTGCATTTCATCGATAAAAAGAATAACATCCTGGGCCTGCCGAATTTCATCCATCACTTTTTTAAGCCGCTCTTCAAACTCACCGCGGAATTTTGAACCGGCTACCATCGAACCCATATCAAGGGCAATAACCCGTTTGTTCAAAAGGTTCTCCGGCACATCGCTGTTGACAATCTGAGTGGCTAATCCCTCAGCAATCGCAGTTTTACCAACTCCCGGCTCTCCAATTAATACCGGGTTATTTTTGGTGCGGCGGCTTAAGATCTGAATAACCCGCTCAATTTCCTTATCTCTGCCGATAACCGGGTCCAGCTTTCCTTCTCTGGCCATCTCGGTAAGATCGCGGCCAAACTGGTCTAGGGTCGGAGTTTTAGTGCGCCGCATTCCAGCACCGGCACCTTGCTGCACATGGCCGCCGAGCAGATCAATAACCTGCTTGCGCATGCCCTCGAGGTCAATGTTGAGGTTGCGGAGAATTTGGGCTGCAACTCCTTCCCCTTCCCTAACTAATCCTAACAGAATATGTTCGGTGCCGATATATGTGTGGCCTAACTGGCGTGCTTCATCTATGGCAAGTTCAAACACCCGCTTAGTCCGGGGCGTAAAGCCGATCGTGCCCTTAACCGGAACATCGCTTCTGCCGATCACTTTTTCAATTTCCTGCTGAACTTTTTCTAAGCTGACGCCCATTGCAGTCAGGGCTTTAGCACCGACGCCCTCACCTTCAGCAATCAGTCCCAGCAGAATATGCTCTGTTCCCACCACATTGTGCCCTAAACGGCGCGCCTCTTCCTGAGCAAGCACTATTACTCTTTGAGCCCGATCTGTAAATCTACCAAACACCTTCATCATCCTCTCTATTTAGCGTCTTAATCGTTCACGGATCAAACTTGCCCGCAGTCTGTCCAACTCATTTGACGGCAAACTCTGGCCCATAGTTTTCTGCAGATGAGCATCTCTAATCTCTACCATTAGTTCTTTGATTAAGCATCGCTCAACATCCACAATTAACTCTAAATCTACTCCGAGCAGAAGCGTTGACAGCAGTTTCAAGGCTTCTTTAGTAGTTATGATGCGCGCATTGGTTAAAATCCCATAAGCCCGATGAATCTGGTCTTCGCTGGCGGTGCGGTTCTGCTCCTGAACCAAATATTTGCGGGCTTGGCGCTCACTGTTGATAATCTGCTCGGTAACTCGAGCCAAATGCTCAAGCATATCCAGCTCCGAGTGGCCTAAAGATATTTGGTTAGAAACTTGATAGATATTGCCGAACGATTCACTGCCCTCACCGTACAGCCCTCTAACCGCCAGACCGAACTGGGAAATCGATCTCAATACATTGCCAAGCTGATTGATGCGGGCTAAAGCCGGCAGATGCAGCATGATTGAACCCCGCATACCCGTGCCCACATTCGTAGGGCAGGCGGTCAAATATCCGAACTCCGGATCAAACGCGTATTTTACCTCGGCTTCAATTAAATCATCAACTTTATCTGCCAGTTCCCAAGCTTCCTTCAGCTGCAGTCCGGGAAACAGCACCTGAATTCTGAGGTGATCTTCCTCATTAATCATAATGCTGATATCCTCACGCTCAGAGATAATTACTCCTTTATAGCTGGTCTGCTGAGTGTGCTCGGGACTGATCAAATGTTTTTCCATCAGGATCTGGCGCTCAAGCTCCTCAACTTCAGCGAGTTCATACAGCTCAACTCCAGCCAACTGATTCAAGGCGTGAGGAAGCTGTCTTGCCTGCAGCATCACCTGCCGCGCCTGATCGCGATTAGCAATGGCTGGAAAAGGAATGTCAGCAAAATTGCGGGCTAATCGAATCCTGGTTCCCAGCACTATGTCCCCTTCAGGACCGTCTTTTTTCATCCATGATTCGCTCATATTACTCCCCCTCCGCCTTTAAGACTGGTGCTCCAAGGCCCGGATCTGGTCCCGGATTCTCGCAGCCTCTTCATAGTTTTCAACACTAATCATCTGCTGCAGCTTTTCCCGCAGCAGCTTGATCTGCCGCTCAACACTTAAGTCGGCGTAGCTTCGGGCAGGAATTTTTCCTTCGTGGCTGCTGCTGCCGTGGAGTCTGCGCAGCAGCGGTTCGATTTCACTTCTAAAGGTGGTGTAGCATTCACTGCAGCCGAACTGATTGATCTGGCGAAAATCCTCCAGTGTTAAGCGGCACACCGGACACGCTTTCGGCTGGGTGATCTTCTGCGCAAATTTACTGTGATCAAATAAACTGGCAAAAAAGTTAGGCAGATCAATGTTTAGATTGAACTCACCCAGCTCCTGCGCGCACGCCTGACATAAGTGCATCTCAGTTTTCTTCCCATTAACGATTTTAGTGACATGCACGCTGGCAGTCTCTTTTTGGCACTTGTCACAAAGCATCGACTACACCTCGTTTTCATTATTGCACTGCATTATCAAAATCACTAAGCTCCGCAGCAAACTTGCCCGCAGCCTCGCCCGCCCCTGGCCAATCTGAGCGGTCTCCCGCTGCAGCAGGGCTCTGATTACCCGCTTCTGCTTATCTGAAAGGACTCCAAGTTCGCGAAAACTTGCTAAGAACTGCTCTGCTTGACTTTCGCTTATTTCATCACCAATCTCTAACAGCAGCTGTTCTGCCATCCTCGGGCGATCACTTTTATCCACCCTCACAATGCGGATATAGCCTCCGCCTCCCCGGCGGCTTTCAATCATATATCCCCGCTCCATTGTGAAGCGTGTCGTCAATACATAATTTATCTGGGACGGAACACAGCTGAACAGTTCCGCTAACTGGGCGCGGCTGATGGCAATGGCTTGGTTTTCACTGCGGCGGAGCTGCTGCTTAATGTAGCTTTCAATTAAATCAGCCAAACTCGCCATTTTCTGCCTCCTTTTTCTGACTATGCCTGACCTTCAACTATATTATAACATTATCTGTCAAGTTTTACGCAAGTGTTATTTTTGGTTGGTCAGGCAAAATCAGACCCGTTTCTCGTCAGATTTCGCACTCGATCGCAAATTCAAGCAAGAATTAGCCCTACTTGGCATATCAATTAAGCAGTGGAGGTGACAGCCTTGATCAATATTATCTGGTTTGCCATGCTGGCCTGCGGCATTGCCTCCGCCGCAGTGCAAGGTGAGATCCAATTGGTAACCCGCGCATCAATCGAAGGAGCGGAGGCAGCGGTAAAAATTGCCCTCGGATTAATCGGCATCGTTTCCTTTTGGTCAGGATTGATGAAAATTGCGGAAGACGCGGGTTTACTGAAACTAATCGCTAAACTGCTGCGCCCTTTAATTAAGATCCTGTTCCCTGAGGTTCCGTCAGACCATCCTGCTGCCGGAGCAGTCGTGATGGCCATGAGTGCTAACATCCTCGGTCTCGGCAATGCCTGCACTCCGCTGGGAATTAAAGCCATGGAAGAACTGCAGAAACTGAATGCCTCAAAAGATACAGCCAGCAATAGTATGTGTACTTTTGTGGCAATTACCGCCTCCAGTCTCACTCTCCTTCCCACTACGATCATTGCTCTCCGCACTGCTGCCGGCTCAGCGGATCCGACGGCTGTCGTCGGAACTACCATCATTGCCACTACTGCATCGACAGCTGCAGCGATTATTGTGGATCGGATCTTAAGGGGGGTAAGGACATGATTTCCGCAATCAACACTATCTCGGCCTGGGCAGTGCCCTTACTTCTGCTCGGAATCCCGATCCTCGGGCTGGCTCGGGGAGTCAAAGTATACGAGAGCTTTGTGGAAGGTGCCAAAGAAGGATTTGCTGCTGCGGTAAGGATCATCCCGTTTCTAGTGGCCATGTTTGTTGCCATCCAGGTCTTTCAGCAGTCCGGTATGATGAGTGTGCTGACCCGTTTGATTTCACCCCTAACTTCCCGCCTCTTTATTCCCGATGAAGTAATTCCATTAGCGCTAATTCGGCCTCTGTCCGGCTCCGGTGCCCTGGGAATACTGGCGTCAATACTAGAAACCTACGGACCGGATTCTTTAATCGGAATGATGGCTTCCACCATTATGGGCAGTATGGAGACCACTTTTTATGTATCTACAGTCTACTTCGGAGCGGTCGGTGTCAGGAAAGTTCGCCATGCCCTGCCGGCAGCCATTGCCGCTGATATTGCCGGGTTTTTAACAGCCGCTTTAGTCGTTACCTTGGTTTTTGCTGCTTAAATAATACGCAATAAAAATGGAACAATTTGGAATAAAACCGGGCCTGTCCGCACATACTTTTACTAGAATTAACAGCGGAGGTATGAAAAATGACCAAGCAGGAAAAACTGGAGATGATCAAAAAGGCAATTACCGCTATCGCTCAAGAGCCAAAACTTGATCCGCAAGCCAAAAAGCGGGGCATGAAAACCCTTAAAGAAGCATATCTCAGGTATTCTCAGAGTGTGAATTAATAATTTATCTTAAGATTTTACAGAATTTTTTCTGGGAGTTTATAAAGGTGACACCATATTTTGCAGGAATTAACCATAAGTTGCCGAATCTACCACGTGGACTTTTTAAGGAAGCGAGGTAGGTTCATGAGTATAACAATCGCATTACAGCTGCTGGGAGGCCTTGGCCTTTTTCTTTTTGGAATTGCCAAGATGGCCGAAGGCATGCAGAACGCTGCAGGCGATAAGCTGAAACGAATTCTGGAATTATTCACGTCTCGTCCAACTATCGCTATTCTAACAGGTGCCCTAGCCACGATGATTGTCCAATCCAGCAGTTCGACAACAGTCATGGTTGTCGGTTTCGTCAACGCAGGTCTGATGAATCTGACGCAGGCAGTCGGCACGATTATGGGAGCCAATATTGGTACTACGATTACAGCGCAGATTGTTGCATTTAAAATCACTGATATTGCGCTGCCGTTGATAGGTATCGGGGCAATTCTCAATTTCCTCAGCCGCAGAAAGACAGTGCAGAACATTGGTCTAGGAATTCTTGGATTTGGAATGCTGTTCTACGGTATGGAAATCATGAGCGGCAGTATCGCTCCCCTCAGGGAATATGAACCTTTCATCAATATGCTCGTCAGATTTGGGCAGAATCCATTGTTAGGAGTTCTGGCTGGAGCTCTTTTCACCCTGATCATCCAAAGCAGCAGTGCAACCACCGGTGTTGCCATTGCCTTAAGTCTGCAGGGACTAATCGATTTACCTTCTGGTATTGCACTAACGCTTGGCGCTAATATCGGCACCTGCATTACCGCACTGCTGGCATCAATTGGAACTAGTGTTACCGCAAAACGGGCCGCAGTTGCTCATGTGATGTTTAACTTTTTTGGAGCAGTTTTGTTCCTTGTCCTGATTAAGCCATTTGCATCGATTGTGGCTCACACCGGATCAACTGTTGCTCGCCAGCTTGCGAATGCGCACACAATCTTTAATGTAACCAACACAGTTTTGCTCTTCCCGTTTATCAATCAATTTGTTGCACTTATTGAGCGAATTATACCGGGAGAAGACTACGGTCCAGGTACCAAACCCCAGTTTTTGGACCGCAATATTTTACACACTCCAGCAGCAATTATCGCTGCTACCAGAGAAACATTAAGAATGTGCGACATATCCTTGGAAATGCTGAACGAATCATTCCAGTCGTTCCTGACTGGTGATCAGGACTTGATGGAAAGTGTGCTGGTCAAAGAGGAAACAATAAATAAGCTGGAAAGAGAAATCGTATCTTACCTTACAGCTGCAGCCGATAACCCCTGGACACCCAAGCAGCACCAGAAAATTACCAGTTTAATCCACTCAGCTCATGATGTAGAGCGAGTAGCGGACTTGTCCACAAATATCGTGGAGCTGGCACAGGCCAAAAGCAAGCACTATGTCAAGTTAAGCGACACTGCTGTCGAAGAACTGCAGACCATGTTTGCCAAAGTAGAATCGATCTACGCGCGGGCAATTGAAGTCCTTCGTACCGAGAAGGTTAAAGCCGCTGAGAATCTAATTGCAGAGGACGATGAAGTTGACCGCATGGAAAAAGAATTCCGTGATTCTCACATCAGGCGCCTCAACGAAGGCAAATGCCATCCGGAGGCAGGAGTACTTTACTTAGATGTCATCAGCACCCTTGAGCGGGTAGCCGACCACGGAACCAACTTAGCAGAAGCAGTTACCGGAGCACTGCTCGTGCCCGATACTGAGTAGCAAATAAGAACACAAGAAAAGACCCGGACTGGATTGTTCCAGCTCGGGTCTTATTTTATACTTTTATACTCACTACGGGCGAGTTATTTCAACTTCCAAGTAATCCACACTTCCGCCTACCGGTACTTGGCTTTTGCGCACCCTTACGACAACCTTCTCGACATCGTAAGCAGACAGAATCTGCTCAGCAATTTCCTCAGCCAGAGTCTCAACCAGATTGAATTCCTGCTCTTCCACGATATCCTTAATCATTGTATACGCATCTACATAATTGAAGGATAGTTCGGTGTCGTCATGAATATTCCGCAGATCAGTGTAAACTTCTAGATCAACAGCAAACTTCTGGCCTAGTTCTCTTTCCACGTCAAAAGCACCATGGTACCCATAAAAGCGCATGTTTTTCAATACAATTTTATCCGACACTGCACTACCTCCTTAATAGACCTGCAAACTTAGTATGTAAATTCCTAGTCCTTATTATAAGGACTAGGATCAATTTACTCGATGCCGACTACTGGCTCCTGTTTAGTCTTAATGATGGGTTCCCGCTTCTTATCTTCCTCTTCCTGCTCCTGAATAGCTGCGACCTGTTTTTGAACAGGTTTTTCATCAGCTTCCGCTTTTGGTTCAGGAAGCTCGCGTCCTTCCATAATTGCCATAAATTCTTCGTGGTCTATTGTTTCTTTTTCTTTAAGCACTGCAACGACTGCATCTAAGCGGTCGCGATTTTCGGTCAGTACGTCAAGCGCTCTTTGGTAGCAGCTCTCGATAATACTGCGAACTTCGCTGTCGATTGCTGCCGCTACTTCTTCACTGAAGTTGCGGTCGCGGGAAATGTCCCGGCCTAAAAAGACCAGATCTTCACCGCCTGGATGGCCGAAGGTGAGAGGACCGAGTTTTTCACTCATTCCCCATTCCATTACCATCTTACGCGCAATCCTTGTCACCCGTTCCAAATCATTTTGGGCACCTGTGCTGTACTCATTAAATGCTAGGATTTCAGCCGCGCGTCCACCCAGCATATTAGTAAGCTCATCTAAAAGCTTGGACTTGGTCATCACATAGCGCTCAGTCTCCGGCAGGTACATCGTATAGCCTCCGGCTTGACCGCGACCGATAATGCTCACTTTATGAACCGGATCAGAATTGGGCAGGAAGTAAGAAACAACAGCGTGTCCTGCTTCATGATAGGCAAATACTTCCATATCTTCTTCGGTAAGCACACGCTTTTTCTTTTCCGGACCCATAATTACCCGGTCAATCGCTTCTTCACACTCAAGCATCGTAATCTTTTTCTGGCCTTTGCGGGCTGCCAAAATAGCAGCTTCATTCAGCAAATTTTCCAGATCGGCACCGGCAAACCCGGGTGTCCGTCTGGCTAGAACTTTCAAATCTACACCGTGAAGCGGTTTGTTGCGGGCGTGAATCTTCAAGATTTCTTCGCGGCCGACCAGATCTGGGCGATCCACTACAACTTTCCGGTCAAAACGTCCCGGACGCAGCAGAGCCGGATCCAAGACATCAGCTCGGTTAGTTGCTGCCATCACGATGATCCCGGAGTTAGTCTCGAATCCATCCATCTCAACTAAGAGCTGATTCAAGGTCTGCTCCCGCTCATCATGGCCGCCGCCAAGACCGGCACCCCGCTGCCTGCCCACAGCGTCTAATTCGTCAATAAAGATTAAACAGGGTGCATTTTTCTTAGCTGTGTCGAATAGGTCGCGAACACGGGAGGCTCCCACACCCACGAACATCTCCACAAACTCGGAACCGCTGATACTGAAAAACGGTACCCCTGCTTCACCTGCTACTGCTCTTGCCAGCAGAGTTTTTCCGGTTCCCGGTGGTCCAATTAACAGCACACCCTTAGGAATCTTTGCACCTAAATCAGCAAACTTCTTCGGCTGTTTAAGAAACTCAACAATTTCAACAAGCTCCTGCTTGGCCTCATCCACACCAGCTACATCGTTAAAGGTGATCCGGATTTTATCCTCGGTATGAAGCCTGGCGCGGCTCTTACCAAAAGACATCGCTCGATTATTGCCGCCCTGCATCTGATTAAGAATAAACAACCAGATACCAATAAACACTATTAAGGTAATAATGTTCGGAAGCAGAGCCACCCACCAGGATGTTCCCTGAGGAGCCTGAGCTTCAATCTCTACATTCTGCTCAATCAGCAGATCGCTGATCTCTGCCATTTTGCCTACTGGAACCATCGACTGGAATTTTGTTCCGTCCTTCAGTAATCCCTGAATACTCTGGTCACCGATTAATACTGCCTTTAATACACTATTTCCTCGAATGTAGGCGTTCAGCTCACTATAAGTCAACTGCCTTACAGGATCAACAGACTGATACATACCCTGGATAACCATCACAAGAATAATGGTAATCAGCAGATAAAGACTAATCTGTCGTAATATTTTATGCAAAATACGACCTCCTTCCAACTGTCCCTACCGCAGCAGCATCTCGAAGTGTGTCAACTTTGATACTACTCATGTTTATTTATTATATCATAGGCCGATCATCATGGCAATCATTCACAACCTCTAATTTTATCCGTAAAACCCTCCGGCTTTCCGGAGTGATCCGCCCCTTCTCACTTCTTCTGACACCACACACCCAGATAGCGTCCTTCTGATCACAAATTATGGGAAGATAATCCCGCAGATAGCGCGGAAGCTTGGCCTCGATCAGCAGATCTTTGATTTTCTTTAAACCAGTCTGCCCGAAAACCTGCATCCGGTCGCCCGGTCGGCGCCGGCGAACAGTTAGAGGCAGACTCAGCTGATCGAGATCAAAATCTTCTCCTTCCTCACCTAGCGCGCAGTCTTCATGATATGGTAAAATTTCAGTTTTTATCCGGTATTGTCCTGCTGTAATCTCACCGGGAACTGGCAGCTCCTGCTCTTCCCAAGCGGGAAGCTGCGGTCTTCCGAACACTATAATATTCGGCTCTCCCAGCACGGTTATTAAGGGTAATTCACACGTAAAGTGGTTTCCACTTAAAATTTGGGCGCGCAGCCTTTCAATCTGCTCAAATGCAATCCAGTTCACACTCTGCCCAGCTTGAGCAATACAGGTCTGCAGCAAACGGCGCTGAAACGCCAAAGAAAGCTGGGCAAACTCCCGCCTGGGAAGCATCAGCACGCCATGGCGGTAAAAAGTCAGCTGCTGCATCAGTCGGTCGGTCTGAGCCTTCATTACATCCTCATCTGCCTGCACAATCTCCGCCAGCTGTGCCAGATGTTCTCTAAACTTGGGATTATATTCAGCTTCAACTAATGGAATTAATTCGAGGCGCAGCTTATTGCGGCCATATTCAGGGCTGAAGTTAGTTTGGTCATGGTAATATTTAATACCAAATTCATGGCAGTACTCCATAATCTCCCGGCGTGCAAACGGCAGCAGAGGACGAATATAGCAGTCTCTCACCGGCTTCATCCCCCCCAGGCCTGCCAATCCGGTGCCGCGTATTAAGTGCATCAGCACAGTTTCAGCCTGATCATCCCGATGGTGCCCGAGGGCGGTCTTGGTGTAGCCATTGTGCTCCATGCACTCCCGCATCAGCTGATAGCGCACCTTTCGGGCACCTGCTTCCACCGACAGACGGTGTTCCCGGGCATAGCGGTTGACATCATGCTCATAGATAAAAACAGGCAGACCCAACTTATCGGCATATGCAGCTACATAGTCCGCTTCTTCATCTGCTTCAGCCCGCAATTTGTGGTTAAGATGAAAAACGCCCAGCTCAACATCGGACATGCGCTGGAGCAGATGCAGTAAAGCCATAGAATCAGGCCCGCTGCTGACTGCCACGAGAACCCTGTCACCAGGTTTGAGCAGCTGCCGGGCCTGAATATATGCAGTAAACTCAGGGAACAAATCATAACTCACTTAAGCTAACTCCTTTGGTACGGATGGATTTCCGGATCGCTGCGGAGTAAGCGGGCAACCAACACCATCATGTCATCAGAAATGGCACCATTAGCTGCTTCGATGCTCTTAAGCAGCAGATAACTGGCCAGCTCCTGGCAGTTCAAATCATCCTCCACCCGCCTGAGCACATTGCATAACCACTGCTCCTTGTTGACTACATCCCGCTGAAATTCCAGCATGCCGTCGGTAATCATGACCAGATAGTCACCTTCATACAGCAGGCGTCGCTCCGGTTCCACCTCAACGTGATTGAGAATACCGATGGGAAGAGCGTGGTTTTGAATGACCTCAACACTGCGATCCCGCTTGATAAAACTTGGTGCCGCGCCAATTTTGACAAACTCTAGCTGTCCCGTCTCCAGATCTGCAACAACAAGATCAATCGTAGCAAAGGAATCGGTAGTACTGCGGGCCAGCAGCGTTTGATTGATCACCTTAACTGCCAAATCCGGATCATAACCCACCCTAATCATTTTTTCCAAAAGCCTCACCGTTGCCAGGCTGTCGCTTGCAGCCCGCTCACCGGTACCCATTCCATCGCTGATCAGAAGTCCCACCCGGTTGGTGGATAAATTAAAGATAGCGTTGTTATCTCCCGAGACTTGTCCATGGGCGATTTTTGCTGTCTTCACATCTACAACATACCTTGCTTTGTTGGAAATGTCAAACCCGCATTCACCGGTGGTTAAACAGCTGCGCTCCGCAACCGCAAAACTGGACCCCAATAGATTAGAACAGGCCGCTGCGACCTGGTCGCACCAGTGCTCGCCACAGCGGCTGAGCCGCCGGCCGGCAATCGAAAAACAGCCATCTGTCTGCAGGACTGTCAGTTCATTAAGCTCAGGCGAATTTACTTCCTGCCACAGCCGTTCCTCAACCGCCTCGGCAAACTCGACCCGAGTACTTAATTCTGTTCCCAGCAGCGCTACTACTCGCGCTAAACTCCTCAGCTGCTGCGCAATGAACCGACTGCCTTCCAGAACTTCAGCCAACTCATCTAAAACTTCTGAAAATTGATTGATCCGCTCTTCTAGAATCTGCTGCGCTCGAGCAGCATGAGATGCCTGCCGACTGACATACTGGCTTGTCCCAGGAATTAAACGTCCTAACTGACGCAGATGCTGCGTGGGAGTGAGATAAACCGCTGCTGCTGCCAAGAGCAGTTCGAACAAGTTCTGCACACTTTCCGGAGCAACCGGAATCCGGTAAGTCAAAAAATACGCTGCCAAACCAGCTGCGAATAAACCAAAAGGGATCTTTTCCAACAACCCGCTAATCACAGCTGCTCCTGTAATCAAAACAGCGATTTCCAGCGGCAGGCCGATCAGCTGACTGAAGATGGCAAAAATCGGTCCAATCATGAAGGACAGAGCTGCTCCCCCAATCCTGGCTGCTGCCAGAACCAAGTAAAACATGATCATTAAACGCAGCGACATCTGCCCGATGACAAGGTCTATCCCTAAGCATACCGCTGTCAGCAGCAGTCCGGCCTGAAACTCTCTACTATCTAAAGCGTAAGTGCGGTTTTTGTTGACAAATGTGGAAAACATACTGAAAGCTGCGATGGCTATTAAAGCTTCACTAAAGGCTGTGATCCAGATCATGGGATAGCTGACACCACCGTACCTGATCGCCAAGGGTGCCTTAACGCCTAAAAAACTGACAAAAATCCAGAAAACCCAATAACCATTTTTCTGCCTCAGCTTGCGGCTGCGCCCCGCCAACCAGACCAAGAGGGATGCAGCGTAATAGGGGAACAGCGCTGAACCCTGCCCAAGAGACCAGTAGCCTAAACCCACGCTCACAAGCGCCCACCAGGAGCGGGGGCGAGGGCCTCGATATACCGCTGCTAAAAATGCAACGCCAAAAGGCAGCAGCTCGTCCAACAACAGGGCACGGCTTAAAAAGAAGCCCAGCAGTATCAGCATCCACGGTATTCTCAATGATAATGATACCGGTTGAATCCTGCTTCTGCGCTTCCGTTTAACTTCCAGCGGTACCAGCCGATAATTCTGCGCGCTTGGTTCGGTCCTTTCCATACCAATCATCCCCTAGACGTGATATAATTACGTTTAACATATCACACCTAGGGGATAAGATCTGTCGATTGCTCTATTATAAAAAAAAGAAAACCCTGTACAATACTAGGGTTTTTCGCAAAATATGGTAGCGGCGGCTGGATTTGAACCAGCGACACTACGGGTATGAACCGTATGCTCTGACCAACTGAGCTACGCCGCCGTGACAATCTTTATTATACATACTGTGATATTTTTAGTCAAGTGCTTTTTGGTTGAACTCAAATTGTTTTTATTGTAGGATAAGACTAGCAATTTCAGGAGGTAAGAATATGGCCGGTTCTACATTTGGAAAAAGATTGACAGTAACTACCTGGGGGGAATCCCATGGTCCAGCCCTGGGCGCAGTAATTGATGGGTGCCCAGCCGGTATCAGCCTTAATCCGGAGCTGATTCAGCGTGATTTGGATCGGCGGCGCCCCGGACAGTCTGCCTATGCCACGTCAAGACAGGAACTTGACCGAGTTGAAATCCTTTCTGGAGTATTTCAGGGAAAGACAACCGGAACCCCGATCTCGATCTTGATCCGCAATCAAGACCAGCGCTCTGAAGATTACGCCCATCTGGCAGATGTATATCGCCCCGGTCATGCTGATCTCACCTATCAGCAGAAGTACGGTATTCGCGACTACCGCGGCGGCGGACGAGCATCTGGGCGAGAAACGGCAGCCCGAGTAGCCGCAGGAGCTGTGGCTAAACAGCTGCTGGCAGAACTGGATGTTCAAATCACTGCGTATACATATGCTATTGGGCCGATTAAGATCAATCCCGATAATTTTGATCCTGATCTGATTCACGCCCATCCGCTGGTAATGCCGGATCCGGAAGCTGCAGCACAAGCCAGCAGTTATCTCAATGAACTCAAGGCCAGCCACAACTCCAGCGGTGGAGTGGTAGAATGCATTGTCTCCGGACTTCCTCCCGGAGTTGGCGAGCCGGTTTTTGAAAAACTCGATGCTGTCCTGGCTCAAGCCATTTTTTCCATTGGCGCTGTAAAAGCAGTGGAAATCGGCTCTGGTTTTAAGGCGGCAGCCATGACCGGAAGCGAGCATAATGATTGGTACCGGTTCCACAGCGATGGCAGGGTGATCAAGCAGACCAATAATGCCGGCGGCATCCTAGGCGGGATCAGCGATGGTTACCCCATCAAATTGCGGGCGTACTTCAAGCCTACTCCCAGCATCGGTCTTAATCAACAAACGATTAATTCGGAACAGGAAAATGTTGAGCTGGTGATCAGCGGACGCCACGATCCGGTTATTGTTCCCCGCGCAGTAGTAGTGGTAGAAGCCATGGCCGCCCTGACACTGGCCGACTATCTGCTGATTGGAGCGACAGCTAAAGTATCTAACATTAAACGAGTATATTATTCCTAGCATGTTCCTAAAACAGCGCAGCCCTGACGAACAGTGTTCGGCAGGGCTGTAATTTTTCAATACCTTATGATATTTCAAGTGGTTTAGTCTGACACAGTGAAGTCACAATGTGAGGCTTGCCGATGCGCTGATCCAACCGACGCGCCAGCGGTCTTGCTAATGCGCCACACAAAATCAGACTGACAACAGCTGCCAGAGCTGAAACTGCATCATCTTTTGTAAAAGAATAGGTGAGAAAATAACCCAAAAACAATCCTAAGAAAGGCAGGCCATAGAGAACCAGCATTGCCTGAAAGATTCCTCTGCTTGGATATTCAATCATAACCGTATCGCCTACAGCGGCGTTAATATTAAAATCCAGCTTGATAATCTTCTCCTTTTCCTGCTCACGTGGAGTTAAGCGAATGCAGCCTTTGCAGTTACCACATGCTGCGCTGGGATTCATAAACTTCACCCAAGCTTGGCTGCCTTCAATTTTGATAATTTCACCCTGCTGCCGCATGAAATCCCCCCTCGAAAAGATAATAAAAAGCGGTGTGACACCGCTTTTTATGTCTGATCTAAACTCGTCAACTGCTCCAAAAATATATCCAGCTCGCACATGGACTGTTCTCCGGTCCAGTGCATGCATGACTCGCAGCTTCGCTCTGCATTTTCATCTGCGCGCTCATATTCACTGCAAGTCTGACCTACTAGCAGCATCTGCTGTTTGCTTGGCACAGTGTCCCTCCTAATCCTAATTTTAGGATTAGTTTAACCAAATAAATGAATTAATTACCGGCCAGAATCTGCCTGACCGCTTCTTTAACCGCATCGCTGGTGTAGGTAGCGCCGCTGATGCTGTCTACATCGGGACTTTGAGCTTCAATAATAGCTGGAATCAATTTAGAAAACGCCCCTGCTGCAACAAACTCTGTATCATTATGGCTGAGGATTTCGATATCAACCATTTGACCATCTTCGATTGTAACTGCCAGCTCCAGCTCACCGCCAAAGCTATCAGCCGTCGCAGTATAGACTCCATCTGCCAGTGCTCCCGGTATCGACAACCAGAAGTAGATTGAAACAAGTACCAGCGCGGCTAGTAAACCTAAACTGATTTTACTGCGTAAAACTTGATCGAGCAATGCTAAATCCCCTTTCTCCGCGTTAAGCTCTGTTATTTACAGTTTATCATTTTTATTTGATTAAATAAAGGGGTTTTCCTCACCATTTTTAATCATCTCATATACCTGAAGCGCATCCTTATCACCGCGACCAGATAAATTCACTACAATTACTTGTTCCGGACTTAAGGCTGGCGCACGTTTGAGCGCATAGGCAACTGCGTGAGAGCTTTCTAACGCCGGAATGATCCCTTCAGTCTGGGAAAGAACTTTAAATGCGTTTAACGCTTCCTGATCCGATACCGTCACATACTCTGCCCTTTTTACAGCGTGGTAGTAGCTGTGCTCCGGACCAACACCGGGATAATCCAGACCTGCCGCAATTGAACTGGTTGGTGCCGGTTCGCCATCGGAATCCATAACTGAATAGCAGCGGAAACCGTGAATTACCGCCGGCTGGCCGTAAGTTATGGCTGCTGCGTGCTCACCAATGCTGCAGCCTCTACCACCCGGTTCCACTCCAATAAACTTAACTTCTTTATCATGGAAGAATGGGGCAAACAAGCCGATCGCATTGCTGCCTCCCCCGACACAGGCGATCAGGTAGTCAGGATAGCGTCCAATCTGCTCCATGGATTGAACTTTCGTCTCCTCACCGATCACGGACTGGAAATCACGGACAATTTCCGGATAGGGATGGGGACCAACTGCAGATCCGAGCATGTAGAAGGTATCGCGGTAGTTGTGCATATAATCTTCTAAAGCCGCATCTACCGCTTCTTTCAAGGTGCGGTCTCCAGTTTTAACCGGGACTACCTTCGCTCCGAGCAGTTCCATCCTGAATACATTTAAAGCCTGCCGCTTAGTATCTTCCTCACCCATATATACAACGCACTCTAAACCAAATAGTGCGCATCCCGTAGCAGTAGCCACGCCATGCTGTCCGGCTCCTGTTTCAGCAATAATTCTTTTGACACCCATGCGCCTCGCAAGCAGAACCTGACCCATTACATTGTTGATTTTATGCGCTCCGGTGTGGTTTAGATCTTCACGTTTCAGATAAATCTGGGCACCACCCAGGGTTTCACTCAAACGCTGGGCATGGTATAACGGACTGGGCCGACCGACATAGTGCTTGAGATAATATTCTAATTCCTGCTTAAACTCAGGATCATCTTTAATCTCGGCATATGCTTCTGCTAAATGATCTAAAGCCTCTTTTAACGCGTCCGGTACAAACTGACCCCCGAAATCTCCGAAAAATCCTGGTTTAGAACTCAACTCGACTCTGCTCTGCTCCACTTTACTCATCTCATCTCTCCTCATCATTTTATTCTATAAACTGATATCAGTATTATTTAGCCACCAATCCAAAAAGTCCTGCATTTGTTCGAAATCTGCGCTAAAGCCTCGACGCACGTAAAATCCAGACCAAGCGGAAGCCAGCGTCAAAACCTCCGAAAGAGGCAGATTTAATAAGAGTCCTAAGCAGAATCCGGCATTAAAGTTATCCCCGGCGCCCGTTGTCAGCTTAGGTTTCGCGCAGTAAGGCCCATTGATTTCTGCAAATACTCCGCCGCAAACAGCTGCGCAAGATTTGACTGCGTGCACAGCCACACCCCAGAGCTGTAGTTCAGCAGCCAGCTCTTGAGTAATTTCTCCTAATGGCACTTCTGCGGTCAAAAGATGATTTAAACCTAAAGCCTTAGCCACTTCATCCGCTTCTTTGCGGTTCAGACCCAAGACGACATTATAAAACTGGGAGAAGTTGCGCAGATAATCAACAGCCGCCAGCAGATCTTCCCGGCTCCGCTTCTCCGGATCACACAAATCAACAAATAAATACGGCCGCTTGACCATCTCCTGCTCGGATAAAAACTG
Source organism: Bacillota bacterium (assembly GCA_012837335.1). Classification (NCBI taxonomy): domain Bacteria; kingdom Bacillati; phylum Bacillota; species Bacillota bacterium. The sequence goes on along the minus strand of DURM01000003.1, from coordinate 3,340 downwards.
ATAAAGATGATGCCACAAATCATTCATATAAGGAAGCATAGTCCAGTTTAAAGTCGCGACTAAATCAGCTTCAGTAAAAGCTTTTCTGAGCAGTTCCGGCTCTAGCTTGGCAGCCAAGTTTTCCCAGGTTACCTCATTTAAGGGAGTTAATTTGCCCATCATAATCTTGCCGTCATTAAATTCAAGGGCATCAGTGTGACCGGGATTGGCAAACGAAACTATATTTTCACACCCGGACACCATCTCATGAAAAACCGGATGAATCTCCGGAACACCAAGTGCGCCGATATACGTGATCCGCTGATTCACCGCTGCCAAGGCATTGGCCATATTGGGGCCATTGCCTCCCAGTTTAACCCGCGTGGGCACCAGCTCAATATTGGTGCTCAGTCCCGCGCTGTTCGAAATCCTCCGACCGAGATCTGCGATCGTTTCTATGGGCTCATAGTAGGAAACGGAATGGCGTTTATCCACCACTTCAATGATCTCATCCACGAATCCGTCGAATCCGATGGTAATCATAAATCGAGGCAGCTCAGAACTGGTTTCAAAAAACTTAATCAGGTTCGTTAACGCTGTTTGCAGGTCGGTCTTCATTATTGACATACCTCCACTTGGCTTAATCAATCAGAAAAACTACCGCAAATCGGGCGAGAAAATCATAGGCCGCCAGTGCCTTAAGCACCCGTTCGGCGTCCTCATCGCTGATCACAACACTGGTGCGAGTTGGTTCAATCACCTGCACCGCTTTCACGATCAGAGGCACAGCCAGAGGATAATCTGGATCTACTGCAATTCGCCCATAAAGTTCGGGGGTGAGCTCACTTCCGTAGCTTACTATTCCCGTCTGCTGCAGAAAATCATAGCTGGCAGCAATTCCGCCGTAGATCAGCTGTCCTGACTCGGACCACACGCTTGGACTCATGCCTCTGCCCACATTCAGCCCGCGGGTGTCGATCACTAACCCAGTATAAATTGTACCGTAGGTTTGAATCCGCTCCTCCCAAAACTTTCTGATCGCGCTTACGCTGGTCTCAAGCTGAGTAATGCGGAGGGCATCCCACCAATACTCTCCTTGCTGATCGACGCTGATGCTTAACCGGGCTGCTTTATAATTTTCCGGAACTGTGACTTCAATTCCAATGTTATACCAGCGGTCCGGATCCCCTAAGCCTCGCTGCACCTGGGATAGGCCCAGTTTTTCACCGCGACCATCAAACAACTCAACCGTTAAGTATACAATTGCATTTGGAACACTTGACCGCAGGTTTAACCCAACCCGATAGCTGCTGCTAGGCTCTAAGCGGAGTTCCTGATAATACGGCTGCTCCGGACTTACTGTCAGCGCTGTTCCTTGTGCCGCTGCCGGTAAAGCCCTAATCCCTATTAAGCTGAGGATAACGATGATAAAGCCATACTTTTTGATCGAGAATCTCACGTTTCAACCATGCCTCCTCTCCTTTTAAATATTTCGCTTCCAGATGATTGTTTCCTGTCTTTTAACAAGAAACACCATTGTTGACACTCACTGCCCTTCATGATAAATTTTAGATAACACTAACTTACGTTAGTTAGGGGGATTGTTTTGAAGGAAAAAACACTGTATACCGCCCTGATCATACTCGGAGTCCTAGTCTTAAGTGGATGCAGTTTTTCGCTGCTGCCGGGCTCGGGACCGGCAGTTATCGGAGGGGAACCTCAGACAGAGACTGAACTGGAACCATCCGGCGAATCATCGGCAGTACCACTTACCGATGGTTTTGATTTTCCCGTCGGCGACCGGGATGGCAGCGGCTGGGGTGTAACTGGATATCGATTCATGGAGTGGAGCAATTACAGCAAGACTTGGCATCCAGGTGAAGACTGGAATATGCACGGCTCAGCAATGGCTGACTTGGGCAAACCGGTCTATGCCATTGCTAATGGCATCGTCCGCTTTTCCGGATTCAATAGTGCTCAGGGGAATATTGTCATGATTGAGCACCATCTTCCCGATGGGCGCAAGGTCTGGTCCCAGTATGCGCATCTCCATGAACGCTGGGTCTCTGCAGGAGAAATTGTGTGGCGCAGGCAGCCGATCGGGACAGTCGGCCGCGGACCCAATAATACCTTTTCACCCCATCTCCATTTTGAGATCCGCCTCAAATACCAGCCCCAAAATGGCTGGCCCCGGACTAATGGACAGGCTTGGCCCGCGTCTAAGGTGCGCGAGTATTACGCCGATCCATCAGCATTCATCAACAGCAATCGGCCGGCAAAATAAGAAAGAACTTCAAAAAAAAGGCAGAAATCTGCCTTTTTTTGCGTTAGATCGCGTATAATAAATAGGATAAGGAATGAGAGGAGCTGCTTCCAATGGAACTGATTAAGGACTATCCCATGGCGCACCTAACATCACTAGGTGTAGGTGGACCAGCAGATTATCTATGCAAACCACGCACCACTGCAGAAATACAGGAAGCCCTCAGATATGCGCGGGAAAACAACCTGCCGGTTACCGTAATCGGATATGGTTCAAATCTATTGGTTACCGATAAAGGAATCCGCGGTCTGGTTATCCAGCTGGCGGACAATTTTGCCAAGGCTTGGGTTGAAGGCACTAGGATTACAGCTACAGCGGGCTGTCTATTCAGCTCAGTCAGCAAATTGGCTGCTAAACACAGCCTGACAGGCTTAGAATTTGCTGTAGGCATTCCGGGGAGCTTCGGTGGCGCAGTCTTTATGAACGCCGGCGCTTACGATGGCGAAATCGGACCCCTGATTGAAGAAGTAACCTGGGTAACAGCCGATGAAATCGGCGTCTGGGATAAAACAGAGTTTACTTATTCATACCGCCACAGTCGAGTGCAGACAGATGGAGTGATAGTGGCCGAAGCTGTTATCAAGCTTGAACCGGGAAATCAGCAGGAAATTCTCAATAAAATGAAGGAACTGCAGGCGCGGCGCAGAGCGCGGCAGCCTTTAGACATGCCCAGCGCTGGCAGTACCTTTAAACGCCCACCGGGGTATTATGTGGGACCGCTGATCGAAGAGGCAAATCTAAAAGGGTACAGCATCGGCGGAGCGCAGATCTCAACAAAACATGCGGGCTTCATAGTCAACACGGGCGGAGCCACCGCTCAGGATGTGCTCGACTTGATCGCCTATATTCAAAAGACTATTAAAGCTAAATACAATGTTGATCTCCAGCCGGAACTGCGCATCATCGGTGAGGAATCGAGTAGGTAACCGCTAGGTGATCAGCCTAGCGGTTTTCCTCTCACAGAACGGTACGTACGGACCGCGTATACCGCTCCTGATAGACCTCAGTCATACTTCGTAGTATTGATGCAAAAGACCG
>DURM01000002.1 GCA_012837335.1 Bacillota bacterium | reverse complement strand
GGGGTCCGGTAAAAATCCAAGCAATGGGCAAAATAAGTGTAGAGGTGAAAACACTTGTTAAAATGGTGGCTCAGTCTGCGTCCGTTCAGCTTCACTGCGTCTGTGATTCCCATGTTTCTAGGCTTGGCCGCTGCTGCGCGGATAACATCAATCGATCGTGTCGGCGCAGTCCTCGCATTAGTGACCGGACTTACCCTCCACATTGTGGCAAATCTATTTAACAGCTACTTCGACTGGAAACTCGGTCACGACAAACCCGGTGATCCCCAGGTAATTCCCCTCCTTCTCGATCCTAAGTTAGGTGACAAGGCGCTTTTGCGGTATGGAGTTGCATTCCTTATTCTCGGCACATTCTTAACTGCTGTACTTGGCATTCTGTACAATTTAACCGTACTCATAATTTCTCTATTTGGACTTTTTAACGCTTATTTCTACACCGCGCCACCAATCAACTATAAAAAAAGAGGTCTGGCTCTGCCGTCCGTTTTTATCTCCATGGGAATCCTCATGCCGCTTAACACGTACTTTGTTCAAACCGTGGATTTGACTTTAGACATCCTGCTCTGCCCCATTCCCCTGGCTTTTTTGGTTACTGCTATTCTGCAGAGCAATGAACTTCGAGATTATGGATCAGATCTTAGACACGGCATCAATTCTCTGACTGCAGTCTACGGCATTAAAGTAGGAATTAAGGTCTATCAGCTGATGATTACCATACCCTATCTACTTGTTCCGATTTTGATCGCAAGCAGTCTTGTCTCCTGGTGGGCGGCAGCTGTTTTTGCTACCTTACCTTATGCGCTGAGCCTAATTGGACGAGCTGATCGTCATTATTTCTCCGGTCTAGATTCCTCGTCAGCAAAGCTTCACGCCATGTTTGGACTTCTTTACGCCTCCAGTTATTTTATGTGATTGCAAGGAATATGGGGTTTAAACACGAATTATGATCTTAAGGAGGTGAATTTGTGTCTAAAATACAACTAATAGCTGATACAGGATGCGACTTACCTGATGAACTAATCGAGAAGTACAATATCCATTTAATACCAGTCAACGTCCATTTTGGCGAGCGAATATACCAAGACCGCATGGAGCTGAGCGCTGAACAGTTTTATCAATTGATGAAAACTGCTCCTGCGCCACCTACAACCAGTCAGATTAATCCGGATCAGTACCTCCAGGCATTCAAACAGTATACCGATCAAGATGTGGACATACTTGTAATCGGTTTATCGCTTAAATTAACCGGTTCTCTGCAAAGTGCTCAGATTGCCAAAGACATGCTTGGAAATGATAGGATTCACATCTTTGACTCAAAATCTGCTTCGCTTGGCGAAGGGCTGTATGTGCTGCGGGCTGCGGAATACATTGCCGAAGGTTTATCTGTAGAAGAAATCCTGGCTGAACTCAGGGAATATCAGCAGAAAGCCCACGGTTTAATTGTATTAGCATCGTTAAAACATGTACTTAGAACCGGCAGGCTGAGCCGACCAGAGGCAGCACTCGGTTCCATGTTGAATATAAAGCCGATTCTCGGACTAATCGACGGTGAAGTCCTAGCAACTGAGAAAGTCCGCTCTTTTAAAAGAGCACTATCTGTGATTATTCAGCGTTTTGAAGAACTGGAAATTGATTTCTCAAACAGCACCTTAGCGGTTGCTCATGCAAATTCCCACCGCATGGCAGAAGATTTTGCTGCTGAAGTAGAAGCGCGGCTGAAACCAAAAAGACTAATTGTCAATACAGCCGGAGCTGCAATCGGTGCTCATGTTGGTCAAGGCGGACTAGGTTTGTTCTATTAGCAGAAAAGCTAACCAGCGTTTAACTCGCTGAGTTAGCTCTTTGACTTAAATAGCGGATCTGATTGGGTTCAAATAGATCTGCAATTGTTTGATGACAGGTGAGCAGCACAATCTGGTGCTCCTTCCCGAGCTCTTTCATTAACTTAACCGTCCTCAGTAAGCGGGGACGGTCAAAGTTGACGAGAATGTCATCCGCAAAGATCGGCAGTTTAACCCGCTCATGAGCAATCTGTTTAGCGAGGGCAAATCTAAGCGCCAAGTAGAGCTGCTCAACCGTGCCTCGACTTAATTGATCAGGAGATAAAATTTCTCCCTCTGCTGTCTCAATCTTTAATTCCCGCATTCCCAGGGGAGCATACACGCGGGTGTACCGGTTGTTAGTAATCGCAGAGAAATATCTGCTGGCTCTCTGCAGAACCTGAGGCTGCCGTTCCCGTTCATATTTGCGGCTGACCTCATCGATCACCCATTGGCAGGTTTTTAAACTCCCCCATCTTCCCGCCAGCTTGCTGGCTTTGGCCTGAAGTAGTGCTTTTTCCAGCTGATACTCCTCTTGTTTCTGACTCTGCTCCAGCGTTTCTTTTTGATTGGTCAATCTGCCAAGCTCGTGCTGCAGTTCATTGAGCTTTTCTTCTAAACTGTTAACCTCGCCATTCAATACGTCATATTGACTGACAAGAGCTGCTTTGTCTAATTCCTTAAATAGAGCCGCTGCTTCGCTGTATTTAGAACCAAAATAGGTCTGGAGAACCGCCTCTAATCTGGCTATTTTTTCAGCTAAAGTCTCCCGCTCAGACTGAACGCGATACATCATGGTAATCTTGTCGTGATCAGTAGTTCCACAGGCTTGATAAATAGTGTCCAATTCCTGCTCCCAATGATTCTGTTCTTCCAACAGCCGAGGCAGCACAGCGGTTGCCTCAAGAAATGCCTCTGCATCCGTTAACCTTAACCCGGACGGCAGCTGGTACTGCTCTTTAAGCTCGCTAAACCTCTGAATCAGCTCGTGCTCTTCTCTGCGCTTGTCCTCAAGATTGTTCCTATACACGGCTGCTCTGGCTCTCAGCTGCCTGAGATTCTGCTCAAGCCGTTCTTTTTCCTTCACCAGCGCTTCTTCCCGCTCCAACACCTGCTCAAAGGTGAGCAGTTCTCGATCCAAATCCTGGATACCAAGCTTAAGCGCCAAATCCCGAATAGTCCTTCCTCGCTTGCCTACCGCTTTAGATCTGCTGTACTGGACCGAACCTAGGACAAAGACCAATAGTAAAAAAGTACCAGCAGCGATCCAAACACCGAAATCGTGGTTAGATGAATAAAACACCAGTGCGGCCGCCAACCAGCCAACAAGTCCTGCGGCTAAAACAAGGGTGGTAATGATATTTGTGGGCTGGTCCTGCTTAATAACCAGAGATTTTAACTGTTCAAACAGCTGTTTTCTGGATGCATAATCATATTCATCTCCAGCAGCGATTTTAGCTTCGTTGTCTATGCCGGCTATCTGCTGCTCAAGGTCACTGCATTCGATTTCAGCTTGAGCACAGCGCTCATCTGTCACTTTGATCTGAAGTTCAAAGTCAGTATGCTGTTCTTTAAGAAGAGTTAACTCCGATTGCAGTCGCTCATAAACAGCGGTATTAACCGTGGATAAATCAAGCTCAAACCCGAGTTTTACAGCTGCTTTGTAACAAGCTTGGGAAATTCGCTCAAGCTCCGCACTGGCCTTTTCAATTCTCTCGAGCCCATTAAGCGGAAGGTTATGCTCCGGAAGCTGGTCAAGTCTCTGCTGTGTAACAACCAAATCCTGCCATATCGGCCATACTTCCAGCATAATCTCTATCCGCCTGGATTCCTTGTTTTTCTCATTAAGCGTTAAGCGAACAGCGTCAACCTCTCTCCTGACTGTTTCAATTTGCTTGATGACCCTAAAGTACTCTCCGGTAACATGCTCTACTTCTCGCTGTTTTACAGTTATCTCCCGCAGCTGTTCCAGCACTCGATTTAACTCAGGCTTGCGCCCCCTCGGTTTGTATATGCTGTCCATCTCGCTGACAAGTCGGCTGTTAACATCCGCTAGCGATATGCTGCTCCCCAACCCGATGCTGTATAAAAGCGTGTTTAATTCCTGGTTATCAATAAGCTTTAACTGGTTGAGCTCCGTTAGACCAAAAGCATAAACCGACTCAAAAACCGATTGAGAAATCCCGCCTAAAAGTTCATCGAGATAAGCTTCGGGAAGTGACAAACCGCTGTCAAGATTCTCTATAGCTAAAGTCCCGCTGGAGCGCCGAGCTTGGGTTCTAGTAATCAAATAGCGGTGCTGGTCTGTCGCCACACAGAGAGATCCACCGTGGATACCTCCCCTTAAAGGCTCATAGCGCTGAATGGAACTCCTTTGATAAAACCCGTATAGGCAGCTGCGGATAAAGTTTAAGAGTGTACTTTTACCAGAGCCATTTAAACCATAAATTACTGTTAAATCCGGTTCTAGGTCGATGGTTAAATCGTGAAGTACGCCAAAACCATCGATCCTAATCTGCTCCAGTTTCATTTCCGCTCACCCCCACTCAAGAGCTCAACAGCGATCAATTTTGCATTCCGCAGCAGTTCCCGCACATCATGCTCCATCAGCAGTTCATGCAGCTCTGAAACTGCAGCTGTTTCTGCGTAAGTTTCCGGATTCGCTTCCAGCTCTTCAATATACGCAATCACTTCAGCCAAGAAATCACCCTGGCGGCGCAGACTGTTCCAGTCAATTTCGGGAAGAACCTGGTCATCTATTCCAGTCACCCAAACAAAATTGTCCTGCTCTTCACCATCCCGCAGCTCCATTAGCAAATCACTAATTGTGCCAGGCTGTTTTAAGAGATGGTAACAGCTGCTTGCACCAGTAAGGGTCAGATTGAGCATCGTTCCCACTGAAAAGCCAGCTCTCTGATCTTCTTTTGCCTGCTGAAGGGTCGAATAAAGCTGCTTAGGAGCAACCTCGGTCAAATCCAGCTCAATTGTCTGCCAAATAATGTCCTGAACTGAAATGAACTGAGAATTCTTGATTCCTCTGCTGTCAACCTCAACGATCCAGCACCCTTTTTGTCCTGTTTCGCCGCTGTGTCTGCCCTGAAGAACACCGGGATACCGGATCTGGCACCCATTACTCCACTCCGCGGCAGTGTGGACATGGCCAATTGCCCAGTAATCATACCCGCTGCTTTGGAGACTTGCAAGTGAAGCAGGAGCATACCCAAATTCCTTTCCACCCACTTCACAGTGGAGAATGGCAATATTGAAAGAGCTGGAATCAGGACGCGGAAACAATGGCGTTAAGTCTCCGACATGCTGCTGTGCATAACTAATTCCAGTGATTGTTACCTGAAGTGAATTATATGTACGCTCAATTACATCAGCCTGTTCGGAACCGAACATAATTAAGTTTTTTGGAAGTTTAAAGACCAAGTTTTTCACCAACCCGGCATCGTGATTGCCGGTAACCATAAAGACGTCAATATTTGCAGTCTGGAGGCGGGCAAGCTGCTCAACAAAAAACTTTTGCGTGCGCAGGCTGGGACGATTTGTTTCGAAGACATCTCCGGCAAGGAGCAAAAAATCTACATCCGATTCCAGACAGTAATCAGTTAGGTTTTTAAACGCACGCAAACTGGCGTCCATCACCCTTTGTTTTAAGTCAGGATTAATTTCCTCCACTCCTGCAAATTGACAGCCTAAGTGCAGATCTGCTGCGTGAACAAATCGAAAGCCCATATTTGCGAAGCCTCCTAACTTCCTTTGCCTATCATTTCGCACTGTCCGAATATGATTCCTGCTGAAATAACATACAAAAACCCTGTATAAGCGTTTACTAGCTTATACAGGGTTCGGTTGATAAATGGTTGCGGGGGCCGGATTCGAACCGACAACCTTCGGGTTATGAGCCCGACGAGCTACCAGCTGCTCCACCCCGCGATGTTCATTCTCATTATACGCTATTTTAGTGAGTCTGTCAAATGATCCGTGTTTTAGACGAATTGGTCGATCTTTTCAGTGATCATCTGCTTTGGAACTGCGCCAACGATTTGATCCACGACTTCTCCATCTTTAAAGATGAGCATTGTTGGAATACTCATTATGCCATATTTCATTGCAACTTGAGGATTATCATCGACGTTCAGTTTGCCAATCTTAGCCTTGCCTTGATACTCCTCAGCAATTTCTTCAATAATTGGACCAACCATACGGCAGGGACCACACCAAGGTGCCCAAAAATCTACCAAAACTACACCTTTATTTTGTTCAACTTCCTCAATAAAAGTACTGTCAGTCAAAGTTACTGTCATTAGATGAGCCTCCTTATTAAGACTAATTCTCATTTCAGTTTAAATTATATACCCCTCGAGGGTATATGTCAAGGGTTTAATCAAAAATTCTATCCGTAACTTTTCGGGCAATGGTTAAACCGTGACCAATGGGCAGGATACAGCTTTCCAATAAAGGATGCTCACTAACCAAATGGTTAAACTTGTCGATTACCCGCTGACTGTTGCGATTGCGCTCAGGTAATTCCATTGCCGGGAAAAGGGTATCATCTGCGATAAGCAGCCCCCCTACATTCAGCAGTTCCACAAGCTTGTCCAGCGTTGGTGCATAGGTCTGCTTGCCGGAATCCTGAAAGATCAAGTCGTATGTATCATCCAATTTCTCCACTACTTCTACTGCATCACCGACCATGATAGAAATCCGCTCAGTTACGCCCCAATCCTCAAAGTTCATTTTGGCTTCGGCGGCAAAAACTGGACTGCGTTCAACGGTGGTAATCAGCGCCTGCTCAGCCGCTTCTGCAATAATCAGCGTTGACACTCCAATACCGGTGCCAAGCTCTAATACTCTGCGAGGCCTGATCAGCTGAACTATCAACTGCAGCAGGCAGGCGGTATCTTGCTGGATACACGGCAGAATATCGGAGCGCGCTGCAGCGTTCTGACGCAGTTTATCTAATTCTAGATTGGACAGAATGTTAAATCTGCTGGTATAGCGGTTGATGTGTTCTGGGGTAAGTGTCGATATTGTCATCATAGTTCCTCCATCAAGACTCCTATGAAGATACAATTAAACACTGATCAATAATATCCTTTTCATATGTTTAGGTTTCCATTTTATCCAAGCTTTATAATTTATTTACGATAATTATACTTTTTAAAGGAGGACTATTCTGTTATTCGTAGAATCATTGATAAAAATTGCGGAATATAATTCAATAATGAAAGAAAGGTGGTAGTAACAATGAAGAATTCAAACTCAACAACGCGCAGGATGGTGATGGTACTCCTTGTAATGCTGATTTTCGGACTTTTCTCGGTGTCAGCTCAGGCTCAGGAAATCAAGATCGGACTGATTTCAAGCCTTACCGGTCCAGTATCAACCTATGGACAGTCGGTGCGCAATGCTGTGGAAATGGGAGTAGAGGAAATTAACAATGCAGGTGGAATTAATGGACAAAAGATCGCTTTAGTCATCAGCGATGATAAAGGCGATGCAACGGAAGCAGCGAACATCGCGCGGTACCTAATCGACCGCGAGCAGGTTGCGCTGATTATCGGCCCAGTTATTACACCTTGTGTAATGTCGGTAGCCCCCATTGCCCAAGAGGCTGGCGTGCCCTTGATGACCCCAACTGGAACTGGTGACAGCATTACGGCTATCGGCGACTATATCTTCCGGGCAGCCTATAAAGATTCGCTTCAAGGTAAAGTAATGGCTCGGTTTGCCGCGGAGAACCTCGGACTAAAGCGGGTTGCGATCATGTATGATATTGCCAACGACTACTCTGTTGGTTTGATGAACGCCTTCAAAAATGCCTTTGAAGAACTAGGTGGCACGATTGTCTCTACCCAATCTTACACTACCGGAGACAGAGATTTCAGTGCTCAGCTGACTTCAATTCTTTTGGCCAATCCTGAGGGTCTTTACATCCCAGATTATCATTCAGCAGTGGGACCGATTCTCCTGCAAGCAAACCAATTTGGAATCAATGCTGTCAAGCTCGGTGTAGACGGTTGGGATTCGCCTGACTTAAAAACTCTGTCCGCTGGAAACCATGAAGGCGGATACTATGTAAACCACTACTCCGTCTTGGATACAAGAGAAGCTACAGTCGAATTCACCAAAAAGTATACCGAAAAATTCGGTCAGGAACCGGATGCGCTGGCGGCCCTCGGGTATGACGCTGTGCTGATCGTAAAAGCAGCTCTCGAGCAAGCTGGCAGCACAGATCCTGTAGCAATTAAAGATGCTATGGGCTCCGTGAAGAATGTGGTTGCTGCTACCGCAACCATTGACATGGATCCGGAAGGAACTCCTTATAAGCCGATTGTTGTACTCCAGATTCAAGACGGCATACCGATTGTTGTTGACCGCGTATATCCGTAGTTAGTCTGGCTTGGGTTGTACTTAATGGTACAACCCACCGTTATTTTTTTGATGAGGTGATCACATGCAGTGGCAGATTCTAGTAGCGCAGCTGATTAATGGAATTGCTTTAGGCAGCACATACGCCCTGATTGCCCTTGGCTACACGATGGTGTACGGCATCATCCGCCTGATTAACTTTGCCCATGGCGATATTTTTATGTTAGGAGCATACTTTGGATTAATTGCAATCTCAACTTTTAAACTTCCCTTAGTACCGGCAATGCTTTTATCGATGCTTGCCGCTGCAGTTGTGGGCATTGTTTTAGACCGCGTAGCTTACCGGCCTCTGCGCCAATCGCCGCGGATTACTGTCTTAATTACAGCTATTGGGGCCTCGCTGTTGATTCAAAGTTTATCCCAGTTGATTTTCGGAGCTGATTTTCGCTCCTACCCCGCTACCGCGATTCCGATTAAAATTATCCGGTTAGGTTCGGTGATTATCACCAACCGGCAGATCATCATTTTTGGCACTGCAATTGTTCTAATGATCCTGCTGCACTTAATTGTGAACTACACTAAGTTTGGCAAAGCGATGCGAGCGGTATCGATGGACAAAGAGGCCGCTCAGCTGATGGGCATCAATGTTGACCGAATTATAGCTCTTACTTTTGCGATCGGATCGGCACTGGCTGCCGCAGCAGGGATTTTGGTGGGAATTCTCTATAACAGTGTGGACCCCTACATGGGTACGCTGCCGGGCTTAAAAGCCTTCGTGGCTGCAGTCTTAGGAGGAATTGGCATCATTCCCGGAGCTGTAATTGGAGGTTTCTTAATGGGGATTGCAGAAAACTTAGTTGTAGCTTTTGGTTCATCCACCTACCGCGATGCAGTCGCGTTTGCAATTTTAATCCTAATTCTCCTGATAAAACCCAGCGGTTTATTAGGAAAACGTGTCCATGAGAAAGTGTAGGTGTTTTAATTGGGTAAACGGAATCTCATATCAGTTGGTATTCTAGCAGGTATCTATTTAATCGTACAGCTTTTGGTCAGCCGAGGCGTACTGCTTGCCTACGACTTGCAGATCCTCGGACTGGTCTGCATCAACATCATGCTGGCCGTTAGTTTAAACCTGATTAACGGTTTCACCGGGCAGTTCTCGATCGGGCACGCCGGTTTTTTTGGTATCGGTGCTTATGCTTCAGCTTACTTGACTGTTGTTCATGATATGCCATTTCTACTGGCCTTAATAATTGGCGGACTTTTCGCTGCCTTAATCGGAATCTGTATCGGTCTGCCTACCTTAAGACTTGAGGGCGACTATTTGGCTATTGCAACTCTCGGGTTTGGTGAGATTATCAGGGTTGTGATCCTCAATATTCCCGCGGTGGGTGGAGCTAGAGGTTTCTCCGGCATCAGCCGGTCAACCACTTTTGGCACAGCCTACGTGTTTATGATTTTAACGGTCATTATCCTCAAAAACTTTATTTCCAGTAAACACGGCAGAGCGTGCATAGCTATCCGGGAAGATGAACTCGCCAGTGAAACGCTCGGAATAAACACCACTTTTTATAAAGTAGCAGCTTTTACCATTGGTGCTTTTTTTGCCGGTTTAGCCGGCGGACTATACAGCCACTTTATGGGTTATATTAATCCGGCTGCCAACCAAATCGGCTTTATGAAGTCTATCGATATCTTAATTATGGTCGTTTTAGGTGGTTTGGGAAGCATCACCGGTTCTATCGCTGCTGCGATTTTCTTGACCTTGATTCCGGAGTTTTTGCGGAGCTTGGCTGAATACCGAATGGTTGTCTATCCGATTATTCTAATCCTAATTATGCTCTTCCGCCCCAGCGGTCTATTAGGCGGAAAAGAGTTATCGTGGGATGTGCTGAGTTCTTTCTACCGGCGGGTAACCGGTAAAGCGCAGAAGCAGCAAGGAGTGAGCACCAATGGATCCTAACCCATTATTAAGTGTCAGCAATCTTTCAGTCAACTTTGGCGGCCTCCGGGCGCTGTCAAACATTAATTTGACCATCAAACATGGAGATCTCGTCGGACTTATTGGTCCAAACGGCGCGGGCAAAACCACTTTCTTTAATACTCTTACCGGTTTATGCAAACCCAGCACCGGACAAATTATGTTTGCCGGGTTTGATTTAACCAATAAAGCAGCCTCTAACATCAGCCGTCAGGGTATCGCCAGAACATTTCAGAATATCCGCCTGTTTAAGTCCCTAACAGTGCTGGAAAATCTAATGGTTGCCTGCCATCAAAATATCAACTACTCATTTTTAACAGGAGTTTTGAAATCAAAGAAGTATCGGCTTGAGGAAGAAGCAGGGCTGGAAGAAGCAAAAAGAATCTTGGAAATAGTTGGCTTGAGCCATCATGCCCATGAGCTTTCGGTCAATCTGCCCTACGGCGATCAGCGCAAACTGGAAATTGCCAGGGCTTTGGTTACCAAACCAAAGCTGCTGCTTCTTGATGAACCTGCAGCAGGAATGAACCCAGCTGAGACTCAGGAACTGCTCAGTCTAATCCGCTATCTGCGGTCAGATTTGGGCATTACCATCTTACTGATTGAGCATGATATGAACTTAGTGATGAACTTATGCGAACACATATTTGTACTAGATTACGGCATGCTCATTGCAGAAGGAACAGCAGCAGAAATCCGCTCAAACGAGCAGGTAATTCAGGCGTATTTGGGGGCTGATGTTTAATGGAAATATTAAAAGTGACAGATCTAGACGTACACTATGGCGGTATTCATGCCCTTAAACAGGTTAACTTTTCAATCCGAGCCGGCGAAATTGTTACCCTAATTGGTGCTAACGGTGCAGGTAAATCAACAACATTGAGAGCGATTTCCGGTCTGGTACCAAAATCGGGAGGAACAATTGAGTTTGATGGCAGTGACATCACTAAGCTGCCTGCGCATAAAATTGCAGCCCTAAAGCTCACTCACGTGCCAGAAGGAAGACGGGTTTTTCCACAGTTGTCGGTTGAGGTAAACCTCGAGCTGGGGGCTTACCTGCGCCGCGACAAACCCAAGATTACAGAAGACCTGCAGAAAGTCTATGAGCTGTTCCCACGCCTGTGGGAGCGTAGAAAACAGCTGGCAGGAAGCCTCAGCGGCGGCGAACAGCAGATGCTTGCCATGGGGCGGGGTTTAATGAGTGATCCGAAATTGCTGCTTCTTGATGAGCCTTCAATGGGACTCGCTCCCCTGCTGGTTAGAGAGATATTTAATATCATTGAGGAGATCAACCGCCGCGGTACAACCATACTCCTAGTTGAGCAAAATGCAAACATGGCACTGGCAGTGGCTCACCGGGCTTATGTGCTGGAAACAGGAATTATCAAACTGAGCGGTACCGCTGAGGAGCTGCTCCAAGACGATCGAGTCAAAACGGCCTATTTAGGCGGCTAGAAAACCATTTGCAAAAACCCAAGGACTTGGATTCCTTGGGTTTTTCACTTATACTACTAAGCGCTCGCTGCAGCCGGATCCTTTAACACAAACCAGCTCTCTTTTTCCCCCTGATTCAATTAGCTGCATAGCTGATCCGCACCGGGGACAGCCATGGGTCATAGCCCGGGGATATGTATAGGGCAATTGGCCTTTTGCATATTTCTCTAAATGGCGATACACCTGCACTAACAGCAGCACGTCATCTTTAGCGCGGTGCGAATTGGCAAAATCCCGATCTAAATGAAAATGATACATTAAATTCTTAAGCTTATGGGATCCTTCCCCTTTAGGATAAATACAGAGTTTAGGAAAAAGGCGCATGCTGATACCCAGGGTATCGATTCCTCCTGACGGGAGCGGCTGACAGTGGTTGCGTTCAAACATGGCTGCCAGAAATCGCCGGTCAAAAGACAGATTATGGGCCACCAGTACCCCATCTCCGATAAAATCGCGAATGTTTTTAGCTATTTGACTCTCAGTTGGCGCGTCGGCTACATCGGCGTTAGTAATGCCAGTCAGATTAGTGATAAACCCAGGGATCTGCCGCTCTGGATTGATAAATGTGTGGTACTCCTCCACATCACCTTCATAGGCAACTTTTAACATATATATTTCGATGATGCGATCGCGCTTAGAGCTTAATCCGGTTGTTTCAACGTCAAGAAAAATTAGACTCTTCATGGCTACCTCCTTTCCTGTCTTATTCTCGCTCTCCCCTGTTATTCCTGCGTGATATCTTACCTGAAATTTGGCAGAATAAAGACAAAGGAGGTTGAGTATGAGTCCTGTTATCAAGCCACTGCTTTTGCTAGAATACACTGCCAAGTTTCCTGCGGTAAAAAAGCTTCTCCAAAACTGGTGGCGGGTATCTGCTGAACTACCACCGCAACTTCGCGAGCAGGCTCAAGCAAGTATTCGCACCAAAGCCTTTCACTGCATAGGCGGAGCTATTTATGCCCTTTATCCCGGTGTAAACCAGGAAGTAATGCTGAAAGCGATAGTTGCGCTGCAGACAATCAGTGATTACTTGGACAACCTGTGCGACCGGATGCAGATCAATGACGATCGGGCTTTTCGCCAGCTGCACCTAAGTTTTCTAGACGCCCTTGATCTCAGTCGACCTCTTCATGACTATTACCAGTTCTACCCATACCGGGAGTCAGTTTATCTCAATAAGCTGGTGGAGACCTGCCGGTGTCAAATTAGACTGATGCCCTTTTATCAAGAATATCAAACCGAGATCAACTGCCTAGCTGAGTACTACTGTGAGCTGCAGGTATTAAAGCATCTGACTCCATCAGGCGAGCACCGCTTGAAAAACTGGATTGCCCACAAGTTTATGCAGACCAATACTGATCTGGCGTGGAATGAATGGGCCGCTGCAACCGGTTCTACGCTGGGGATTTTTTTCTGTTTTGCAGCTAGTTTCCAGCAGTACTCCCATGAAACAAAAACGAGGATGCATCAGGCTTATTTTCCCTGGATCCAAAGCCTCCACATCCTCCTCGATTATTTTATTGACCGAAGTGAAGATCGCGTTAATCACGATCTTAATTTTACTTTTTATCACCACAATCATCAGCATGCTGCTCAGCGAATCGCTTATATCTATCAAAAAAGCCGCGAAATGATCAGCCAGCTGCCCCATAGGAATTTTCATCAACTAATTTTAGACGGATTAATCGCTATGTATGGTTCTGACCCCAAGCTGAGAGAGCAGAAGCTGGATGGTGCCTACCTAAACATGTTAGATACCCCCACTCCCTATGTCATGCTTAAGCTCTGTCGCATTTTAAGGGCTGTTAGCCTGCTGTCCTAATGCTGGCGGGTACCGATAAACTCAGCCAATTCTAGGAGCTTAGTGCGGGCCGGATGGTCCGGGAAAGACAGCAGAATTGCCTGAGCTTGGCGGATATAAAAATCGGTATCTCTTTGAATCTCTTGAAAGATTCCGTGCTGCTCTAACAGCTTGCGTGCTTCCGTGAAGCTCAATTCCTGGTGCCAGTTCGCAGGAATCACACCCGACTCTACCCCCCTGATAATCGGCAGCGTCCAAATTCCCTGCTGAAAATCATTGCCTGGTGTCTTGCCTGTAGTTTTTGGTTCCGCTGTATAATCTAACAAATCGTCAGTAAGCTGGTACGCATAGCCGAGGGCTAGACCAAACTTACTGAGCAGTTCTACTTCCCTAAGCTCTGCTGTTCTTGCTGCTACCGCTCCCACTCGGCAGGCACCTTCGATAAAACACGCTGTTTTCTGGTAAATATACTGCCAGTAATCAGCTTCCTTGACCACCGGATCCATCAACTGCTGGATTTCGCCGATACACATTTGGCTGATCACATCTGTCATTACCGCCAGCACCTGTCTGGGCTCGCTGTTGGTAAATAAGTTAAAAGCTCGAGCAAATAAGAAGTCTCCCGCTAGCACTGCTGCTTCCACACCGAACTGCTTCTGAACAGTAAAAGCATCCCGCCTTAAATCCGATCGATCGATAATGTCGTCATGGATCAGCGATGCCATATGGATTAGTTCGATCCCGGCAGCTGCATCCAGCAGCGCGGCTTCACTCTCTCCACCGCACAGCTGAAACACAAGACTAGCCAAGGTTGGTCTGATCATTTTACCGCTGGTCTGCTGGATATAGGCCAGAATCTTTTGGATACTGCCTTCACTGGTTAATACCTCTTTAATCCTTGCTGTGACTAAGTCTATAAACGACGCTGTAACTGCTGCTGTGATACCTGCTCCATATTCCATTCAGAGCTTAAGCTCCTTCCTTACTTGGTCATCTGTGAGTCGTCAAGGCGTTTTTCGCCCTCTAACGCTCTTAACGGCGCGATATTCTGTGTTACTTCTAGTGTACCCATATACTCATTGTTATCATCGTAAACTGCAAAATACTGAATGTAGATGAACATACCCCGGGACTGAATCCAAAAATCAGCGTGACTGCGCTTGTGAGTCTTGAAGTCATCCACAATTTTATTGACGATATGCACGCTTGCCGGTGGGTGGCAGTTCTGCACATCCCTTCCGATTACCGCAGGAGTCCGGTCAAAGATCCGCTCTCTGCCTTGGGAGAAATAGCGCACCCGATCATCTTTGTCAACAAAAGTGATGTCAACGGGCAGAGTGTTGAAGATTCGGCTGATCTCATCCAGAGATAGATATCCTGATGCGAATTTCAGCAGGCCTTCCGGAACATTACCTTCCCAGTCATGCTGTGTCGGGGCTTCTGTATCTACAGGGTCCAGATCCATCGGAATTTCTTCAGGCTTAATAATAGTGTAACCGATTTCCTGCTCCTGAGCTGAGATTTCCTGCCATTCCTGAGCGGTTAGAGTCTCTAAGCACATCGGAAACAGGATATTTTCTTCTTTATAGATCATTTCTTTAATCGCATTGTGGCAGGGATTGACGATATCTGCAATCTGCCTAGTCAGCTGTTTATCAGCAATCGGATTTGTTTCAGTGATGATCTTGTCAATCTCTTTCAACTGAGCGCGGATCTCATCATGAATTCCCCACATTACAGAAGGCGGACCGGTAATCCCATTTTTCTCCAAGTACGGGAAAAGAATGTTTTCCTTGCGGCGGTAATGCTTATCCAGCTCCATCAACTGCTGGTGATATGTATCCCACTGCTCCATTTGAGAGCTGATATCGCTTCCCACGGCGGCATCAGTAATTTGATCTAGGAGTTGTTCTACCTTCGCCAGAACTTCATTAACTGCCTTGTTCTCTTGCTTGAAAACATTTACAGGGTGAATCTTAGTTTCGGGTAAAGCTTGAGTCTGTTCAACAGCTGCTTCCAGCTGGCGATCAAGGGCCTCGCGGAAAACAGCTACGTGCACATCACAAAGCGCTTGAATCTCTTCTGCAGGCATTCCCTCGTTAATCAGTGCCTGCTCCATTTCAGAAATCTCAGTTGGTGACACAACTTCTCCTAAAAGCTCTTTAAAGCGCTGTTTTAACTCTTCCACATCTGCGCCAGCGTGAAGATCTCTGATGATATCTTTAAGTTTCTCCTGCCTTTTTTGGCGGTTGTTAATCAGCTCACTCATGAAATTACCTCCAATTCAATTTAAAACAATTTATTAGTTATCCACTAAGTTATTCTTTGTTAGCCATCAGATTTCCTTCTCCTGCCAAAATTTTTATTTATAGTATGCCATTAACTCGGAGCGCTTATAAAAAACAGATTACAGGAAAAGCTAATTACACAGCGATGACTTTAGGAGGGAAGCTATGTACAACCAATATCAAAGCGGATATCGCATGAACGAACCACCTGAAATAATTACCAACAAAGATCTCCTCTATCTGCAGGATGCTCTATCCTGGGAGCTTCTGGCAAGCAAAAAAGCTCATCATTATGCAACGGAGTGCCAGGACCCCCAAATCCGGCAGCAGTTAGAGCATCTTGCCAACGTGCATCACCAGCACTATCAAACACTGCTGCGTCACCTTGAGCCCCAAGCACAGCAGCAGAATCTAACTCAATACAATCAGCATAACCAATTCCGCAATTAAAGGAGGTTCAGTAATGTTCAATCAAAATCAGCGCGGTCATGGTACCCAAAATTTCCAGTCTGGCTACCAGCAGTCCAATTATGGACAGCAGAGTTACCAGAGCTTTCAGCAGCAGGCTAGCCCGACAAAAATAAAGAATCCACAAACCGGTCAGATGGCTAAAGTTAAAGGACCGGAGATGAACGACCGCGATCGGCTCAACGATATGCTGGCTACCGAAAAGTACTTAACAGATAACTACAATATCTTTGCCCGTGAAGCCAGCTATGCCGATCTGCACCACGATGTATGCCAGATCTTAAATCAAACGCACCAGGAAGCCCGCGGTCTGTTTAACTTTATGTTTACCAAAGGCTGGTACTCGCTGCAAGCTGAGTCAACCCAGCAGGTGGCACAAGTCCAACAGCAGTTCAGCAACTACCAAACCCAATTCGCCCATAACCAGCATGTTGCCAGCACTCAGTCCAGTACCCAAAACTATCAGAATCAAATGTTTTAGATTAAAAACGAAACCCTTCTGCGCAATAAACAGAAGGGTTTCATTAAATATGCAATTAATCATTAAGCAGCTTCTTGGCTTCATCCGCGAGATTATCAGGGGTAAAGCCAAAGTATTTGCCAACATCGGCAGCTTTGCCACTGCGGCCAAATCTATCCAACGAGAATACTCTCATTTTGGCACCGGGGCAAAGGCTGTACCAGCCGCTGCCTACACCTACCTCAACTGCAAGGACAGGTGTGGAAGTCGGGATAACCTGATCCCGGTAAGTCTGATCTTGAGCTAGATACTTCTCACGGCACGGAATCGATACAACCCGGACTCCATACCCTTCTTCCTCCAGAAGCTTAGCTGTTTCTAATGCCAGACTGACTTCACTTCCGGCAGCTGCGATAGTTAAATCTAATTCTTTTTGCTCTTTGTAGAGAATATAGCCGCCTTTGTCCATACTCGCGCCATCGTGCTTCGGCATTACCGGCAGGGCCTGCCGAGTTAAGATCATTGCGCTTGGACCATCAAGCCGCTTCAGGGCTTGAATCCATGCGTGAGCAGTCTCTTCCGGATCTGCTGGACGGAATACCCGTAGATTAGGAATTAACCGCAGCGATTCAGTGTGCTCAACAGGCTGATGAGTCGGTCCATCTTCTCCAACATAGATCGAATCGTGAGTAAGAACATAGATTACCGGCTGACCCATCATTGCAGCTAAACGTATTGATGGACGCATGTAATCAGAGAACACCAGGAAGGTTCCGCCAAAAATCCTGAATCCGCCAGTGAGGCTGATGCCGTTCATGATAGCACCCATGGCGTGCTCTCTTACACCAAAGTTAAAGTTACGGCCTGAAAAATCACCAGCTTTAATATTACCGCCATCATTGATATGGGTATTATTCGATGGTGCAAGGTCTGCAGAACCGCCAACTAAATAGGGAATTGCTTGTGCTAATGCGTTGATTGTTTTTCCGCTGGCAGCGCGGGTAGCAAGCTTCTCCCCTACTTCAAACTTAGGAACAATGTCTTCTAGATTGTCCGGCAGTTCATTATTGAAAGCTTGATCCCACTCTTTGGCTAGATCAGGATGGTTCTCTCTCCACTCATTAAACAACTGATTCCATTCCTGCTCAAGCTTTCTGCCTTTTTCGATAACTGCTTCCCGCATCTCGGCAGCTTCTTCAGAAACATAAAAATCAGCTTCAGGTAGGCCGAGAGCTTTTTTCATAGCGATGATCTCGTCTTTTCCTAATGGAGCTCCATGAATTCCAGCTGTACCTGCTTTATTAGGCGAACCTTTTCCAATCTGAGTTTCAGCAATGATCAGACTGGGGCGTTCTTTCTCCAGTTTAGCTTTTTCAATAGCTTGTCTGAGCTGGTCAACATCATGCCCGTTAATCTCCTGGACATGCCAGCCGTAGGCTAAGTAGCGGTCTTTAACAGACTCGCTGAAGGCCAGATCGGTGCTGCCTTCAATCGTAATGCGGTTAGAGTCATAGATAACAATCAATTTGTCAAGCTTAAGGTGCCCGGCCAAAGAGGATGCTTCGGAAGTAATTCCCTCCATCATGCAGCCGTCACCACAGAGAACATAAGTATAAAAATCCACAATCGGATAACCGGGTCGATTGTATCTTTCAGCCAGCATCCGCTCGGCAATTGCCATTCCAACAGCGTTGGATAACCCCTGTCCCAGCGGTCCTGTAGTAGTTTCTACGCCGACTGTGTCACCGTACTCCGGATGGCCTGGTGTCTGGGAATCAAGCTGGCGAAACTGCTTTAATTCTTCAAGCGGTAGATCATATCCGCTTAAGTGCAGTAAGGAATATAAAAACATCGAGCCATGTCCTGCAGATAATACGAACCGATCGCGGTTAGGCCATTTCGGATTCTGCGGACTATGGCGCATGGTGTCAAAATATAGAACTGAGCCGATTTCTGCACAGCCCAGCGGCAGACCAGGGTGTCCGGAACCAGCCTTTTCAACGCCGTCAGCTGACAATCCGCGAATAATATTGGCCATGTGTGTTAAGTTCATAAACAATCACCCCTTACTCATTTTGGAAGCCAAATACAATATTAACGAAATCATGCAGGAATCCTGCATGATTTCACAACTGCTTAACCTAATTTTAGATTAGTTTATTTGTAAACCTCCACAATAGCGCCATTGCCGAGACCAGCAGCGTTTGCTTCGTCAGTATCAATATGCATTTCGAGAACAAAATCATCTCTGACTCGAACTAGAACATTAGTGAAGATAACGCCGCGCTCGCCACCTGCCTTAACGCTAACAATATCCTTGTCTTTAACACCAAATTCTTCTGCATCCTTTGGGCTCATGTGAATATGGCGCAGAGCAATGATCACGCCTTCTTTAATGTGAATCGAACCTTTTGGACCAACTAAAGTAATTCCCTCTGAGTTTTCCAGAGATCCAGAATCACGAACAGGCGGTCTTAAGCCGAGAGCAAACGCATCTGTCCGTGAAATCTCAACTTGAGTTTGGGAACGCACCGGCCCTAAGACCCGAACGTTCTGAATCGCATTTTTCGGTGTTACAATTGTCAATTTTTCATCAGCTGCGAACTGTCCAGTTTGGGATAAATCTTTGATCGGTGTCAGCTCGTAACCTGGGCCAAACAGTGTTTCTAAATCCTCAGCGCTGAGATGAATATGTCTGTTGGAAACACCAACAGGAACTTTTCCGATTAACTGATTCAAAATTAATTCCTCCTTGTATTCCTACATCTTGTAACATTCTTCACATATTATCTACGACAGATTGTCAAAAATTCCTGCATCGATTATGCTGGGCGTCAGCATGAACAGCGATATATGTGAGATAATATGACTGAGGAGGTTAGCTGTAATGTCACAGTTGGGCGCAGTTTTTGACGATTATCAATCCCTGCAGGATGCGGTTGGTAGATTATTGGAATTTGGCGTCTCCGATGATCAGATCCAGATAATGCGGAGAGGAGATAATCCCATCTCTATCTTCCCTGACGACTATGATCCATTTGGCGGGTACCGGTTCACGGGAACGCCGGTTGCTGTCATGGCCGCAGCTGGAGAAAACTTGACCGGCAACTCAGCGACGGTGGATATCAGTCTCAGTATGCTGCCGGATCTGTTAGCAGAAGCCGCAAAACAGGAAGAAGAATCTGACAAGCGGCATGCTAGTTATCTTTTGGTTGTAGAGTCTGACAGCCCTGACATAAGACGCATTTTAGCAGAAACAGGTTCCGAAGTAGTGAATGTAGATGACCCTTTCCAGACAAATTCTTAAAAAAGTTAAAAAACCCTTGACATTGCTGGCCTGATCAGGTAAAGTCTG
>DURM01000001.1 GCA_012837335.1 Bacillota bacterium | reverse complement strand
GATCTCTGCCCTGGATAATCCCGGCGGCCAACGCTCCGACAAAGACATCTCCGGCGGCTGTTGAGTCGATGGCATTGACTTTAACCGGCTCGGCGTAATAAACTCTGTTGTCAGCGTAGTAGACAGCGCCTTTATCCCCGAGCGTGATAATTGGACAGCGGTAGCCCATCACAACCAATTTCTCCAGAGCTCTGCGGGCGCTTGGCAGATCAGTGACACTGATCCCGGTCATTTGGGCTGCTTCCACCTCGTTGGGTTTGATAATATCCACATAGGGGGGGAAATCCGGTGGAACCGCAGCAGCCATGGGCGCCGGATCGACAATTACCAGCATGTCCCGGGATTTGCTGAGCTTAGCGGCTTCGTAAACAACATCGACCCCTGCTTCGAACGTTGCCAACAGCACCCGACCGGGCTGAAATATGTCCTGCTTGGCATCGATCTCAGCTTTTGTTAAACTGCCGCTGGAACTGGGGCAGAAGGAAATCGAGTTTTGCCCATGTCTGTCAACTCTAATCATGGCGACACCGCTGGAACCATCAGCTGTGACCACTGAGTCAATGTTGACGCCGCTTTCTTGTAATGAGACCAGGAGTTTTTCGCTGTACTCGTCCTGCCCTAGTTTGCCAAGAAAGCAGACTTCGGCTCCGAGCTGGGCAGCAGTAATCGCTTGGTTGCCGCCTTTGCCCCCGGGGTAACTGGAGAAATGCTCGGCTATGACGGTTTCTCCAACACCGGGGAATTCGTCCACAAACATGACGAAATCAATATTGACGCTTCCCATGCAGATGATTGCTGGTTTGTTTTGATCTGGATTCACTGCCATCAGTCCTTCCCCGTAAATCGTGGAGCAACATAGTTAATCGTTTAACTCGTATGGAAAAATCAGCACTGCACCAAAGATTAAGTGCAGCTGCTGAGATCACCCTGAATCTCGGACAATCAGTTCGCAGTCCAGCATCACCTTTCTTTCGTCTTCCTGTTCCTGAGCTTCTTTGTTGATATCCCTCAAGAGCATTTCCATAGCTTTCTGGCCCATCTCAAACTTGGGCTGGTTGACGGTAGTAAGGGCCGGATTCAGAAAAGCAGAAAAAAAGATGTTGTCAAATCCGGAAAGGGCGATATCATCGGGAATGGATAATCCCCTAGCTTTAACTGCCTCATGGGCTCCCCAAGCCATCAGGTCGTTTCCGGCAAACACAGCGGTGGGTTTAAAAGCAGACTCCAGGATTTCGTCCATCAGCTGATAGCCGCTGTCATATCTAAACTCACCGTGTTTAATGAGGATGTCGCTTGCGTCAATACCGAACTGCTTAAGCATATGGCAGAAGCCGTCCAAGCGGTTTTTAGCGTTTTGATCCGATAATGGTCCACCGATGCAGGCGAACTTGCGGTGGCCGCTGTTGTAGAAGTGAGCAGCGATCTCCGCCCCGCCTTTAAAGTTGTCTATAAAGAGAATGCTTAAGTTTTCGTGCTCAAGGGCGCACATTCTATCGACTATTACAAAGGGGACTTTTACGACAAACTCCATAATCTCGCTTTCCATGAGCCGCGGCGCCACACTGATAATCCCGTCGACATCATGGGAGATCAGAGTATTCATAATGGCTTTTTCCCGGTCGGCTCTGCCGTCAGTGTTGCACAAAAAGATCTGGTAGCCGTGCTTGACTGCAACTTCATCAATTCCCCTGGTAATTTCGGCAAAGTAGGGGTTAGTTATATCGGGAACAACGACACCAATGTGATTGGTTTTCCGGGATTTAAGCCCTCTAGCGATCATGTTGGGCTGGTAGTCCAGCTCTTCAATTGCCTGCTTTACCCGCGCGGTAAGCTCGGGGCTGACATATTTTTTTCCGGTAATCACATTGGAAACTGTGGCTACTGATACACCTGCTAATTTAGCCACTGACGTAATATTTGGTCTCACTCTATCACCTTACCTAAAGCTTATTTCAATCATGATAAACATTACCTTCCGCGAGATTATCGCCGCGGAGGTCGATGAAGTTCCGTCCCCAAGCGCCCGAAACAACATTGTATAAAACTTGGTTGCTGCTGCCGTAAACTTTTAAGGCAGCGAAGCGGTTTTTTGTGGGCGGCTCTTCTGTGTCTAAGATCGTGTTGTCCATAATGATGTTGCCATGGGCTTGGGATACACTGCTGTTGTTGACATAGATGCTTTCACCCCAGGTATCCACGATTGTGTTTCCATAAATCTGATTAAATGAGGATTCCACGAAGATGCCCTGCAGCCTTGTCTCTTTAATGATGTTGTTTCTAATTGTGTTGTTTTCGGAGCTGGTTAAGACAAAGATGCCCCGATCAGTCCCTATTATGGTGTTATTTTCAATCAGATTATTCTCGGCTGAGTTCGGCAGGCGGATGCCGGCGTACCCGGACTGAATCCGCTCATCGGAAATCACGGTATTATTGGCTGCATAACTGTTTCTGTGTCCGCTGAGGTTAAATCCGCCCTGCTCTGGATTGATCACGGTATTGCCGATCAAGATTGCGTTATCGACATTATCGCTGGCGTAGGCGCTTTTGCCGAGATTATCGAAAAAGCGGCAATCAGCGATTAAAATGTTTGAACCGGTTTCGATCCGCACAATTCCGCCGATAAACTCCACATTTCTAAAAGCAACATCAGATGCGTCTTTAAACAAGATCAACCGCTGAGGATTAATCAGAGTCAAATCAGCAAAACTAACATTCTGCTCGCCCGGATTGCACACAAACAGATAGCTGCTTTCATTACCGTACTTGATAACCGAAACTCCCATGCCTTCTCCAATAATATTGACATTGGGCAGAACCGTAAGCTGCGCTGAAACTAAATAGGTACCCTGGGGAACAACGACTGTGCCGAATTCGCCATCACGGTGGTCGGTGAAGTACCGAAGAGCTTTTACCAAGGCCAGGGTATCATCATTAGCTCCATCGCCTTTAGCTCCGTACCAGCGGACATTAACAGCGTTGCCGGTGCCGATTCTCACCCATCTACCGGCAGGACCTCTCCAGCTTTTTATACCCCAGTTTTGATAAGCATCCAAATCTAAAACCGGATCAGGGGCGCTGGTGACAATAACCATACCGCCATCATGAACTTGCGTATTCTCGGCATCATATCTAAAAAATCCCTCACCGCCATCACCGGGTTCATAGAATCCTTTAACAAATACTAAGCTTCCATCAACTGCGTCAACAGTCAACAGCTCAGACACTGACTCAACGATAATTAAGCTATCGGCGCTGGCAGGCACAGATAAGAATACAAACAAAGCCAACAAAGTAACTAAAACCCTTAGATAAGGCTCCATTTACTGCTCCTCCTAGTTCAATCTTTTAAAAACAAAATCGAGTTAAACGATTAACTAAATATTACCATCCAAACCAACACCTGTCAACAATATTTTAATCTTTATTTTATATTTGTTTTGCAAACGTTTCCGGATCCAAAAGAACAACAAAAAAAACGAGCCCGGCCAAACACCGAGCTCGTTTCCTAAAAGGCTGCTTTAAAGTAATCTAATGGGGGGTCACCTTAGAGCAGCCAAAATTAAATTGACTTACTTTTCCTCTCTAAGGACCATCAAGCGGGAACTTTCTGCTGTTGTAATCAAGTTATAAATAAATCCGTAATAACTCAGTCCACCTCAGAACATCTTCCACTACCCCGCCTCTTGCCACATAGAATCTAATCATATAAGGGCGTCTTACACAGCATTATACATCCTGCTTATGATCTGCTTGACCACTTGAACAACATCAGGGTTGTATTTTTTACCAGTATTGGATTCAAGATATTCAATACACTCTGTTATACTTAGGGATGTTCGGTACGGACGCTCGCTGGTCATGGCATCAACCACATCAGCCACAGTGGTAATCTGAGTGAGCAGACAAGGACGCAGATTCTTTCCAGCAGGATAGCCACCCTCACCGTTAGCCCAGATATGGTGATGGAGGATGATCCGACAGACGCTATCATTCATCTCAATGGACCGGGCAAAGTCATAGCCGTGGATAGGATGCTCCTGAATTAATGCGATTTCTTGAGGTGTAAGGGGATCCTGTTTATTGAGAATTTCAGAAGGAACCTCCAGCTTACCTATATCGTGGAGCAGTGCCCCCTGCTTTAGAATCATTATTTCTTTGCTCGTAAGGCTTAAGTGCCTGCCGATGGTAGCAGCGAGTTTTTCAACTCGGCAGGAGTGAAAAAAGGTGAAAAAGTCTAACCTTAAGAGAGCATCCGCTATTCTGTCGCTTATGGATCCGTTTTGAACTAGTGCAGCTGTTTCTCTCAATGAAAAAACCTACCTTCACCCAGGCAAACAAAACCCTATGGCAAGAGGCCGGCAGCTAAAAACATGCCTAAACTATCTAGAGGCGGCTCGGCGATCATAATCGTTACCAACGATCTTAGACCCGTAGCTTTGCGTCCGTCCCTTTCGAAACGTTTGCCCTGATCTCTATTTTTATCTCCTATCGATACTCTATGATTCTCATAATGTTAATTATCCATTTCAAAGGCACTCTTTTCATACTAGTATATTCTCGAAACTTACAATAAATCCTCTGTTTTTATCGAAAAACTTCTATTCATTGACAAAAAACAATCGATTTTACGGTACAGACGCTAATTCACTTCAACCTTGGCATATTACTCGAGCATAACAGCAGTTCACACTGGAACTAATTAACAAGTTTACCGAAGTGATGGGCCAAAGTGTTTAGAAGAAACGATTAGCAATAAAATCATCCAGAATCTATTAGCCGAGACCATTACCCTACCATCTGCTCAACACCATGCTCATATATTTCTCTAATAACAGTTTCAATCTCTGCTTCTTGTATGCTTACATCAGTTATTTCATACCGCTTACCTAAAGCAGTGATTAGATCCATGGCCGTTCCTTGTTCTTTCAGGAAGGTAATGGATTTTTTCAATTCTTCGCTGACGTGGTCAAGCAAAATTGTAACACCAGCACATAGTATCAAGCCACTCTGGCAGCAGCCGGTGTTAGACCACCATTGAACGTGTGAGGCCGTACTCGGTTATACCAAGCGTAGGCAAATTCCG